>JAFGFI010000387.1 GCA_016931185.1 Anaerolineae bacterium | reverse complement strand
CTGTTCCTCTACGTCCGGGGCAACAGGCTGCCAGATGGCGGTGAGCAGCGCGCAAGGGCCGGCAGTACCGTCCAATACGCCCGGCTCCAATGTTGCAAGGGCAGCAGCGGCTCCAATAACGTAACGATCCGGTTCAACATCATACTGCAAGCAGAGGCGGATCGTGCCCACCAGCCGGTCATGCCAGCCGAGTTTGCGGCGCGGGTCACGCCCCACTCGCTCCACAGTATCCAGCAAATAGGGATTAACCATCCGTTCCAGTACCCCATCTACAAATTCCCGGAAGCCGGCGGGGGTGAAGAGCGGATCAAACCCCGCATATTTGCGCATCAGAGCCGCGCCTGCCTCTTCCAGGAACGCAGCGCGCAAGAACGCCAATATATCGGGCATGGCACGCAAGTCGGTGATCCGGATAGCGCCGCGCAGGCCCCCCAGATAGGCGGCCATAGCGTGCGTGCCATTATGTCCAAAGAGCTTGGCCTCTTTGAAAGGCAATAGGTCCGCTTTTTCTTCAAAGGTGCGGATGCCGCGCGTGAAGTTGGGAAGCTGTATCCGGGTAATGAGTAATTTGTCGTAATCTTCAACCAGGAGCGCGCGTTTCAGTGCCCCATTAGCCCACATCGGCGCTAATTTATGCGCCTGGATGATGGCCGGATCGGTAATCAGACCACACATTTTGCTGATGACGGTGTTGACAAACTGCACCCGTGCCAGCACCATATCGCGCTCGCGGGCAGGGATCTCGCTCAAGACAGCCTCCTGCAACAGTTGGGCCGCGCGGTTATTATTCTCGGCGGCGTAAACGACAGCAGGGGGGCCGTCTTGTATAACCTTACATCGCAATCCTTCCGCCAGCATCAGGTGCAGGCTACCGGGAATGTCCATAATATATTGGTTGAAAGTGGTGATCGCCGTGCCGATTTCGTGAGCCTCTGCAATGGCCGCGGTGAGCGTCTCTCGATCCTCTACAAAACCCACATTGAGCAATTCCACCGGCCCCAGCGTCACCTGACGCACTCCGTCCAACCCGGCAAGGTTGAAGGTGTAATAACCGTTGGATTCACACATAGCGGTCACCAAATCCGGCAGGATCTCGGCGACCACGAAGCGGCCAAACGCCTGGGAACGAAACGCATCATAGAGCAACAATCCCGGTTGTATCGCACCAAAGCCAAACCCAACATAAGTGTAGGCCGTCATTTCTAATTTCCTTCTAACCAGACTTCCAGTGTGCGCCCAACAGCTTCCAGGCTTTCTGCCGAAACCTTATCCGCTGTATCCTGTGTTGTGTGCCAGTAGGGATAATCAAAGTCAATCATATCCACAGCAGGAATACCTTGCCGGGCGAAAGGGATGTGATCGTCAAGCATCGCGTATTTATATTGTGCAATGATGCGCTCTGCATAACCGAGCTGCGCGGCAACCTCCCATAGCTCATGGCTTAACGTTGGATGTGAATTTTGCTCGTAGTAAACTTGTTGATCGGCATCCCCAATCATATCCACCAGAATCATAGCCGTTAACGGGGATTCGCCGGCTTCCCCCCAATGTTCCGCCATATAAGAAGAGCCAATAATCCAATCCCATCCATCCAGATGCCCGTTGTCCTCTGCATCGAAGAAACCCAGGTAGACTTGTTGGTGGACAGTCTCCCAATCCAGGGCGCGGGCCAATTCCAGCAGGACGGCGACCCCACTCGCGCCATCGTTGGCCCCCATCACCGGCAGCGCGGTGTCTTCTTGATCGGCAACACGGCGACTATCATAATGCGCGCCTAGTAGCACAGCCTCTCCTTCCCCTTTCCACGCTAAAATATTGCGGACGGGAGTTTCCTTGTAGGTGAAAGTCTGCTCAAGGACTTCCCAACCCAGGGCTTGTAATTCGGCGATGAATAAATCCCCTGCCTGCCGGCTGGCTTCTGTGCCCGTGACACGTGGGCCGAGGTCACACTGACGCACGACCCAGGTATATGCAAATTCACCGGTAAAAGTACGAGGGAGCGGTGTAGGGCTGGGCGTGGGTGTGGGAGCGGGTGTGGAAGAAGCACAGGCGATGAGGAAAAGGCAGATGGGCAGGAAGGACAAGGAGCGGAGGAGCAAGGGGGCAAGGGAGCAGGGGAGCAGGGGAGTAAGAGGATGTGAGAGTAGAGAAGAAAATAACTTAAGTTTAGCATTTATGATTTTCATGGTATACCTCATAATAGAAAGAGCAGGGCAACGCCAATCAGAGTAATGATGGTGCCAAATACGGCGCGAGGGGTAATACGCTCGCCAAAGATGCGGGCACTTAAGGGCAGCAGAAATATCGGACTTAGCGCCATGAGTGTAGAGGTGACACCCACCGCACTAAATTGTACCGCGACCAGGGAGAGAGACATCCCAATTGCCGGGCCAAACAACGCACCTAGTGCAGTGTGCCTCAATGCCCGGAGATCCTGTTGAGCGGTAAGACTGCTGCGTACCTGCCCTTGCAGCGAGGCCATTAGCCAGATAATAAGCGTAGCCGCGCCAACGCGGATGAGGCTGGCGGAAAGCGGGGGGAAATTACCCATCATCCCCTGTTTGGAGAGGACCAAACCCATAGCTTGCCCCACAGCGGCTCCTATGCCGGCCAGAATACCGATGAGATAATGTCGAGGCTGATCATCTTGTGCTACGGATGTGTTGCGCTCCAACACGACCCAGGCAACGCCACCGATGGTAACAGCAATAGCGAACAGTTGAAGAGGACGTAACACTTCATGCAGGAAAAGCCACGCAAAGAGGGCGCCGATAACCGGAGACAGGGACATCAACAACATCGCTAACCGCGCGCCGATCTGAGTGAAAGCATAATAAAGTAGCCCATCTCCCATCACCAGGCCCAGTACGGCCGAGAGCGTCAGCCATCCCCAACGTCCTAAACCTATATTCCAGGGAAAGAGTGTGCCGCGCCACACCAGGTGAGTGATGGAAAGAAATCCAGTGGCAATCAGCAAGCGCACCCGGTTGACGACCTGGGGGCCAACCCGGTGTCCGGCCAGGGTAAAAAAGACAGACGTCACAGCCCAAAGCACCGACGTGAATAAAGCCGCAATTTCTCCAAGATAATTCATAAATCTTTTCCGCCTTTCCATTCACCTCTCTGTCGCAGACGACTACGCAGTACATCCCGATAAGCAGATATGCGCGCAGCGCGCAGGTCACGACGATGACCGAGGAGCCATTTCGCGCTTTCCAGTCCCATTTGCCAGAGGTATTGGCTCATCAGCGACAAACGCAGGAGTTCGGCGATAACAAGTCCATGATATTTGCGCGCGTAAGTAACTTTGCTGGATTGGAAATAGATATGCCGGGCAGTTACGACCTGTTCACTACTTTTGCCCTCGTAGTGGATAACTTGAGCAGTGGGAAGATAGACAATGTGCCAGCCAGCAGCCTTGATGCGCCGGCACCAATCTAATTCTTCTGAATACATAAAATAGGCTTCGTCCAGTTTGCCCACCTGTTCAACGACCTGGCGACGGACCAGCAAAGCCGCACCCATCACCCAATCCACCTGCTGTTCAGCATCATCGGGGTTATTTTCCGCGTAATAATGACGCAGGAGCGCACGCGGAATGAACCCTTGAAACCACGTGCTTTCCAAAAACAGCACGGGCAGCGTGGGGAAATGGCGGCGCGATGATTGCACACTGCCATCCGGGTAACATAACTGCGCGCCCACAACACCGACATGGGGATGCGCCTGCATATAGGAGACAAGTTGTGACAGAGCACCCGCCAACACTTCTGTATCAGAATTCAGCAACAGCAGAAAATCCCCGGTCGCAGCCACAATCCCGCAATTGTTCCCCCCTGTAAAGCCCAAATTATGCTCGTTCGCAATCAAACGTACCTGGGGAAACTCAGCACGCACCATCTCCGTACTGCCATCGTGTGAAGCATTGTCTACAACGATGACTTCCAGACCCGCTCTCGCCCCCCACGAGTCGTATACAGAGGTCAATGCACGCCGCAGCAATTCGCAAACGTTCCAACTAACGATGATAATAGAGAGTACTGGAGAACATTCATTCATAGTGTACTTCGTGATGCGTGATATGTCATTCGTAATCAGTAGCCTCTCTGTATTGAGAAGTGCGCGATCTCTTCCATTGCATGACGATAAGGGGTCGGTGGATAGCCATATAAGATTTCCAATGCTTGCCGGACATCTTCCTGTGCCTGGGTCATCGCCCATTCTGCGGCATCGGAGTGGTGTAGATCTTCGATCAAGGATTGATAGGTTTCTTCGGTTGCGGTGCGCTGCAAGACCTGGGAAATGCGCGTGTCTCCTGGGAATGTTTGAACGTAGTGCAAGACGGGCAGCGTAATAAGCCCGTGACGCAGGTCACTGCCCACCGGTTTGCCCAGCGTATCCTCATCACTCATAAAATCGAGAATATCATCCACGATTTGAAAGGCCCGTCCTAATAACATCCCGAACCGGTGCAATTGCTGGACTTGTGCTTCGCTATAGCGGGCCAGAATACCCCCGGCTTCAGTCGTTAAAGCAAAAAGAGAGCCCGTTTTCGCATAAATGCGCTCATAATAGGTTGTTACCGTAGGAAGCACACCCAGTCCATAAAACATCTGATTGAGTTCGCCATAGCAAATGACCTCCAGGGTCTCAGAGAAGCGTTTCATGAGATAAAGATTTTGGGTCTGAGCTGCAAGCTTGGCGGCCCAGGCAAATACAACGTCACCGGCCAAGACGGTAGTGGAAGGTGACCAGCAGGCATTTAAGGTTTTTGCGCCGCGCCGTACGCGGGCATTATCAATCAGATCATCATGGATAAGCGTGGCCGTGTGCAGCATTTCTATAGCCGCTGCCAGGGGAATCGCTTGTACAACATCTGCTCCACATATATAGGTAGAAAGTATCGTTAAGGCCGGCCGCAGGCGTTTTCCCCCACTGTTGATCAACTCCTTAATAGCCTCAGAAAGAGGAGGGGGCATATTGGGGACGGGGTGTAACAGGTAAGCTTGAACCTCCTGAAGTTCGTCGCGAATCAGGCTCCGGTATTGTAGTTCACTTGTCTTCATATTGACTGCCCCACTCATCATCACCCGGATTATACCATAGTGCAGCAGTCATGACTAAGATAAAACCCAAGACTCAGTAGATCACAATTCGTAACCGTTTAGTTTTGTGAGCGATTACCGTCTTCTATCACCTGCTCCAGGCAAAAATGTGGGTTTGGAGGTGTTTTTTCGTTGGCGGGCTACGCCCGCCAACGAAAAAACACCTCTTTCCTGCAGCTTTCGCCGCTTTGCTGCCATCAATGGCGGCGTTTGCTCACGAAACTAAACGCATACAAACTTCGAGCTACTGAGTCTGGACATCAAGAAAAGCTGTTGCGCGTTGTGAGTCGTAGCTTGGGCGACGATGTCTGCCGTAACGTGGCGGAGTTCGGCTATATGTTGCGCGACATGGATAAGATAAGCGGGTTGGTTGCGTTTGCCCCGGTAGGGCTGAGGCGTCAGATAAGGGCCATCGGTTTCCAGTAAAAGCCGGTCAAGAGGCACGTCACGCGCCACAGTGTGCAATGCGGTTGCATTACTAAACGTCACCGGGCCATCCATCCCGATGTAAAACCCCAAGGCTAACGCTTCCGGTAACAGTTCCGGCCCGCCCGCGTAAGCGTGCAATGTACCGGTGCGTTCCGGGTGTTGGTATATCCAATCCCGCAATTGTTGGAGCGTATCCTGGTGCGCGTCACGGTCATGAACGATGACGGGCAGACCCAGATCGGCAGCTAAAGCCAGTTGTTGCCGAAAGACTTGGCGCTGGCGTTGCGGAGATGCACAAGGCCAATTACGCTTGGGTTGGTTGGGCCAATAATAATCCAGCCCAATCTCACCCATCGCGACCACGCGCGGATGTTGGGCCAGATCCCGTAGTTCTTCAAACACAGGGAGTGTAAGCCCATCCGCATCGGTAGGATGAAAGCCCACCGCCGCGTATAACCGGCACGGGCCTGTGGCGTACTGCTCTGCCAGCGCCACCGCCGCCCGGCTACTCTTCAGATCTGTGCCGGGCACAATGGCGGCACACACTCCAGCTTCTGCCGCGCGGGTTAAAACAGGCTCCAAATCCTTCGCATACTGCTGATTTTGTAAATGCACATGGGTATCAATGATCGACACGATTGTAATGCCCTTTCTATTCCTCCAAATGCATCACCGCCGGTATAAGTCCCATCACCAGAGTAGCCATTAACCACGTTATACCGCCAATCAAAAACCAGACTTGAACACCAAGCCAATCTGAAATCGGCCCGGCAATAGCCATACCTAGCGGAGAAGCTGCCGCAGCTATACTCATAGTCACAGTAAAGACGCGCCCCTGAAGTTCAGAAGGCACGGCATCCTGCAAAATAGCAAAAAACGGGCCGTTGATAATAGGATTCATAAAACCCGCCAATAACATCCCCACCCAGGCCATCCAAAACAAAGAGGGCGGTGTTAATCCCACAACAATAAAACCTACGGCTGCTCCAATCAGCCCGATCATAGATGTGACGATTTTACGATGGAAGCCACCCCATACACTCAATAACACGCCACCACCAATCACACCAATCCCCCAGGCCGATTCTAACCAACCCAATTGTAACACATCTCCACCAAAGTACTTTGTCACCAGGATCGGCATCAAGGACATAGCGGGATTGATGGTCAAATTCAACAGCGTGGCCACCAGCATAAGGATAAACATCCCCGGCCAGTGCCAGATATAGAGGATACCGGCCTTAATGTCCTGCGCCAAGGAAACGACCACGCTCTGTTCTGCCGCAAATTCGCGACGTGGGAGCTGAGGAATGAACACGAAGAAAAGGGGAACGACGGCAAAAGCGGCGGTTGCAACATCCAACGTCATAATCGTGTGCAGCGGCAATAATTCCATCAAAAAGGCCCCCAATGGCGGGGTCAGCACGCTCATCACGCCTTGCAATGTCTGGTTCATCCCTGCCACTCGCGAGAGTTGGGTTTTCGGAACCATCATAGATGTGGAAGCCTGCATTGCGGGCCAATGGAACGTTCCCCCCAACGAGCGCATAAACATGAACACGTAAATATGCCACACTTGCAAGGTACCCGACAACACCAGCATCGCCAGTCCTGCCGCGAACAAAGCCACAATACTGTCGGCAATTGCCATCACCCACTTGCGCGACCAGCGATCTACTAATGCGCCGGCTATTGGCCCCAGAATGACGCCCGGCAACAGGGCTACCAGTGTCGCCGTCGCCAGTACCGTTGCCGACGAAGTTGTTTTTGTCAGCCACCACACCAGGGCAAAGTCCCCTACCCGGCTCCCTACCAGCGAAAAAGCTTGCCCAATCCAGATGGTAAAAAAAGCCGTTGCCCATTTGGATGGTACCGCTACCTCTGTTGCCTGTCTATCTATACCCTTGCTAATTGCTTCACTCACCTCTTTCCTCCTTACATTCGCCCTATGGATTGTAACTTAATTACACGTAATGTGAATTACACGTAATATCGTAACGCAATATCCAATTCTGTCAAGTGGGATAAAGAGCGCGCTATGGAAAGCGCGGCTACATCCCAATACTTGTGCATGCTAACTTTTAACATTCTTCAATATTATAGAAAAGCATCCTGTGGCTGGGCAAAAAATAACCCCGGTCTTGCGGATGCAGACATCCGTGCAAGTACCGGGGTTATCAGCGAAAAATCAGGGGTATCGGCCGGTGAATGAAACAGCCTACCGTCCTACATTTTACGTTTCACACTTCACTTCCAATTCTTCGGCCATTTATAATGATCGTGAATATCCTCAACATAGGCCATCGGCTCATTGGGTTCGATATCAAACAAGGCTTCAAGTACGTCCATTGCCTGATCATAGCTGCGGGTCTGATGGCTCTCCAAGACGCCATAGAGCAGCATAGATTTATCACCGCTGAGCAGGGCTTCAAGGGTCTGCTCCATCGCCAACCAGTTAGGATAAATACATTCCAACATCACCTTGCGGGGCAAGGGCGGAACACGCAGAGGCTGGATGCCCTTGCGATTGACAATGGCAGGCACCTCAACCGCGACGTCGTCGGGCAAACCGGGCAACGCGCCATGGTTAAGCACATTGACCTGCGCATAGTATTCGTTGTCGTTAACCAGCGCGTCAATGATCGGAATATGCTGCTCCGTGGTCTTTTGATCGCCAAAGAGGGTGATAGGACGCACATGTGTATCATAAGCCACATTCTTCATCTGCTCATACTTTTCCTCTTTCTCTTTGAGGATAAGATCGCGACCCTCTGGAGTATCTCCCCCACCGCCGGCCCCATACCAGCGGGCGCGGGTTTCTAAGTCGGTATGATACCACCAGCCCCCATTCCGGGGCGTGTCGCCAATGGGGAATAGCCCATACATCTGATACTGCTTAATCGCCGAAGGGGACCATTGCGCGGGGATACCGCTTTCTTTGTGCGCTTCCCAATAGGTCTCAATATTATCCTCAATCCATTGATCAAGAATAGGATACGCATCCACCGATTCCAAAGTCTCAGGGTCCTCATAATAAAAGTGCGTCAGCCAGATATTGTGATTAAGACCCGGCGCTTGCCAGGTAACTTTATCGGGATCCAAGCCGATAACGCGCGCGACGTGGCGATAGCCATAATGCCCATGGCACAGACCACAAACCTGGATCTCCGTCTCGCGCCCCATCAACGTGGTGCCGGAAAAAACGGGATTGCCCGCCTGCAGAATGATCGCTTTCGGGCATATTCGCTCCATATCCTTCGCCACATCAAGCATCAGTTGGAGATTGTGATATTCGGGCATCCCGGTGTGCCCGTAAAAATAACCGAATTTGTCGGTCAATTCACGCCGTCGCTTCATAAAATACTCATTATGAGTAATCGTCGCTGTGTTGATTACAAAATCGGCCTCTTGCAGCGACGCAATGCGATCCAGCGTGCGTTCAAATTTGAGATCTGCCCCCAAATCCTCCGCGTAGCGCTGCGCCAGCCGGTAAACGACATCGAGACGTTCCTCGTTGATATCCATAAAGCAGACGCTGCTGCCCTGGAGTTCTTTGGTCAAGCACAAGTCCTTGACCAGGCCAAGCGAAAAGACGATACTTCCCGCACCAATAATAGTAACTTTTACTGCCGACATAAATGTACCTCCATAATCAGGATTACTCGTTGGTTGTAATTCAATTAGTAGATATGTCAAACGTCAAACGTCAAACATCAGAGGGTTTTTGATGTTTGACGATTCCTATAGCTTCACATTAAACACAGGCGTCATCCTCAAGAAACTGAAAATTAGGACAGATATAGTATGACTCTCCTGAAAATAGCCCTATTTACCACAGAGTCGCAGAGGACGCGGAGAAAATTTCAAATGATGTGTAAGAAAATCTATGGTTGCATTCTAAAAGATTAATTTTCTTAAGTTCTGGTTTATAATCTCTGCGACCTCCGTGTCTCTGCGGTGAGATTTCCAATTTTTT
>JAFGFI010000033.1 GCA_016931185.1 Anaerolineae bacterium | reverse complement strand
TTCTTCAGGCGTCGGCTCCGGCGTCACCTTCCCATCGCCAAAGTAATCATAATATACGCGGTAGGGTTCCCTTATGCCATAAGGTTGCGCCTGCATATAGATCAGATGATGACCAACTTCGCCTTCCGCCAACTGAGGAACGGTGATAGTAGAAACTACAGCATCCAACAACCCGTCGCCCCCATTTCCCTCCACGTAAGCCCAGGTGAAGCTTGCATCAGTCTCACTGACCGCGTACGCAGCGGTAATCATATAAACTTCATGCCCCTCACTCATTGTCTTAGTCTGCCAGGAAACAGCGGGCAATTGATTGTGATCAAGGATCACGTAAGGACGCAAAAAGGTAATATATTCTCCGTCCCCAGCATCGGTGCTATTCTTGGTACTTGCCGGCGGCGGAATAACCTGATTATATGCCTGATCGGTGCCAACTACCTTACGTTCTACCCCGGTAGGACTCAAACTCCATGTAGTCCCGCTGGTATTCGAACGCGCGTAAATTGGTATAAACTGCTCGCAAGGCGCATTTGCATCTGCCTCAATGCACCGGCTCCATGTCACCATTACCCGGTCACCGCGCGCTGCAATTGTAGGGCCAGGATGTGTGTTAATATTAGGATCGTCTAAAGGGCGGGGAGTAATACAACCGCCGGTCTCTGTACAAAAGACGTAATAAACATTTCCATTACGCCCCTGCGTAATCGGCGGTAAATGAATTTCCCACACAATGTGCGTCCGCCCCATTGACCACGCCACCTCAGGACTGTAAGCCTCGGTAGTTGCACTGGAAAGCCGCAGAGGCTCCAGGTTTTCAGGGTCCCCCACCCATACCCCACTTGTGGCCCGGTATGTATAATAAATCGCCCCTAATTCTCCTTCATAGTCGGCCACTCCATACACTACCTGGGGCTTACCTTCTCCATCTAACGCGATACGCACATTGCGAATCAACTCATCATTTTCCTTATAGGTGGTTACCACATCTTCTACTGCAGAGAGTTCCCCGCCGGGCAATGTGTATGTGAGATACTTCACAGTCGTTGTTTGAGCCTCCGTCTCATTCACAAAACATGGATCACGCACCGTAGCCACTATATGAGCCACCGCCCCCCCGGAAGTATTCGTAATCGCCACATCCGCGTGAATAGTACAAGCGCCACTAGGAGGAGTACCCGGAAGCACAATCACACGATCACTCCAACTATCTGCCGCTCCGGTCCCCGTGGCCCATCGTAATTCCACATCACCGGCGCGCCGACATTCTGGATCCTGCCCACCGGTCTCATACTCACGCCCTTGAATCCAGGAAGCCACCATCCATTCCCCATCCTCCGTCATTGCTGAGCGGGGCAATACGGCTTCACACGCGGTCTCTTCATCTGATAAGTACCTGGGCATAAACAGATAATCCGCGCTGACTTGATAACTGATCAAAAATAGCAAGCCGGCGAATAATCCCAACAACGCCCCCAAAGTCCATTTTTTATACATATTTCCCCCAAGAAGTAAAGTTGATTACCCCAACACATCAGGTAGGACACACTTTCACCTTACTTAGATAACGCTTAATCTCAATCCACATCCTCTCATTGACTATCCAGTGCATCCCACCTTACATCATCACTGTAACAACAGATTCACATTGTAGTTTCGTTCATCAGCAGCGACCGAGATCGTAGTCCGGGCGGTGCGCAACTCGGTGTCCACCCACGCTTCCGCGTAGACCGTGTAGTTTCCCGGCGGGATATTGTAGAAATGGTAAGTCCCATCCTGGATCGCGCGGGTCTGGTAAATGTCCCCACCCTGGGCATACGCCAACACAGACGCTCCTGGCATCGATATCGGGATGTTGAACTCACCGATAACGGTCACCTGCCCGCCCAAGGAAGCTGTACCAGGCTCCGGATCGGGAACAGGCCAGATCGTACACACCTGCGCGCTGATATTATCCATATAGAAGTACGTACCGTAGTAGTCGCCGTCGTGCGTCGCGTTCCAATACAATCGCACTTGCTGCCCTGCATACGCTTCCAGATCGATAGTGTCGCTCAACGTTACCGGCAATGTGTGCCATATCCCAGTTGGCAACGCACCGTTAGCGAGCAACTGGGGCGTCATCATACTGCTACCATCTAATCCTTGCAACTCCAACGTCAACTCATCATCAGCATCTTGCTCGCCATAACTACAGGCCATCTTACTGCCCGCTGCAAAGTAATGCCCATCCACCAATAAATAGGTATGCTCATAAATCTCAGTGGGTATCTCCACTTCCTGATAGAGATACGGATGGAGATTGCTCTGCGCTTCATCACAAGGATAGGCATATAAGGAGGGGCTAAGACGCATGGAGAAGCTCCCCTGGTAAAACTGTTCCGACGTGCGCGAGAAAGCCGCTGCTTCCTCCCCGGCCTTCCAGAACTGGAACACCGTCGCCGGATTTCCCTCAAAGCCGGGCACACTGACCAACTCGGTACATTCAACCAACCCTGGCGGATTAACGTCACCCGCTCCCAGGTCGTTACTCTCCGCCGTACAGATGCGGAAATTATCCACCACGCCATCTCCCTGCGAGCTGCTATTATACGAAGCATTGGCTATCCCGATCATGCCTAATTCCCGGCTGGCGGTATGAGAATTTACTAATACCCAATCGTCTATCTCAGGGTCATCCCCATAAGCATAATAGTAATCATACGTGTTGTCTTTGCGCACCAACCTCACCCAACTCGGCAAATTCCGTTGGTAGTTATTAGAACCAGAAATACGGTAGGCAGTAGCCCCAGGGCTATCCCGGTAAACCATCTGCTCCGCCGCCGGACTCCGGTAATGGGACAACACATTCATAATGTAAGGAGCATTGGTGTTCACGCTTTCCCGAATCATCAACCCCACCTTTGCGTATTCATTAGTGTCCGGCTCATCAATCACCTGCAACCGGGCGTCAAAATCGCCGTTATATTCCTGGTAAACGAAGAAGAAATTGTTATTACCACTAAAGAGCGAGGTACCCTCACTCCTTAACGTCACCTGCCCTCCAGACGTAAGAATTTCACTATTAACACCACTGCCAACTTCCTGCTGCGTCCAAATGCCCCCTAGTCCACCATCAAAATCATCGCTACGGGCCTCATCAAACACCCCACACTCAACCAGGAATTCCACAGGGCCGAAGGTATTATTGTCCTCCTCCCCCTCTTCCCCTTCCATAATATAGTTTGTGGTATCCACCTGCGCCCAGGCAGTGTTCTCTCCAAAAGCCTCCGGAAGAATCACAAAAGTAACAACTGTCGTCTCAAATGGGGCCAAAGTTGCCAACCACTGCTTCTCCAATCCCATCTGCATCTGCGTAGGAGGATCTTCGAGATTCAGATAAAGGTCTATGTCAAATGGCCCCCCGGCAGCCTCTACCGGTCCCACATTCTGAATTTCAACCGTCAGTGTCAGCTCTTTTCCCGT
Organism: Anaerolineae bacterium; assembly: GCA_016931185.1. Taxonomy (GTDB): domain Bacteria; phylum Chloroflexota; class Anaerolineae; order B4-G1; family SLSP01; genus JAFGFI01. The sequence continues at coordinate 18,501 of JAFGFI010000033.1, read as the reverse complement.
CAATCGCTCCTCCAAAGGTGTGACCACTTGCAATGCAGTAATAATCAGATCAGGTGGGACTTCTTTAATATGAATATTGGACGAATAGGCGATCAACGAAGCATCATCCGCACACCCATCACTCCCGCCGGTACCCGCGTGAGATTCAATACGGTAATCCCCTGACACGGCCATCGGCACCTGCAGTGCAATATCCGGCATATCCCCATTGGTATCTACATCCACCGGGAAGGCCAGTTGTTGTATGACCTGGGTGCTGGTCACAGCGTTTGGACACCACCATAATGAGTGCGAATTGCCCGCCGGGTCATGATTCATTACATCCACCGCGATCCACGCCTGCGGTTCCGGATTGTGATCGGAAACAATAAGATAAGGGGAATTAGGAGTTTCTAGTGCCCACGTCTTCACAATCGTATCCGCCGGCTCTGTATCATCAGGATTAAGATTCAGGTTAAAGTCTACCCAGCTCCGGATAGTAGCCTCAAGACCCGGTTCATTGGCATAAATTGTTGTACGCGCCCAACCATCCCCGCTGGTACTGACGGTCACCAACTTATCTCCTGTACCGGAGTACTCAAAGCTTCCCACATCTGTGCGGAACGTCACCTGCGCTCCGGCGACAGGTTGCCCGCCGGGACTGGTGACAAAAGCCCCAACAGCATGGCTGCGATCGTCCGGCAGCAGGTTAGTGACTTCATCCGTATGGCTAGGCAAGAATTGTAGCAACACGTTATAGTCAGGATAGGGAGTGGGGGTGGGCGTCGGACCGGTTGTAGGTGTTGTCCCAGGGGTATATCCTGGTGTGAGTGGATTACTTGTGGGGGGGATACTGGTCGGCAGAGGGCGGAACGTAGGCGGCGCGAGGTTACCATACCCTACAACAACACCTTCGTTAAGCATCTCCGTCGCCCCAGAAACACGAATATAGGGATTCGGTAACAGGGGAGCAAACACAACCAGCGGCACGTTATAAACCACCTGCACACGCACCGGCAGACCGGGGATGCCAGGATGATCTTCCCGTTCAGATTCCTCAAATGATGGGAACCCCCAAACCGATACGCCAAACATTCCAGGCACAGCATAATTACTTTGAATACAACTGCTGGTATCACAAAATACCTGGCGGCGCAGACCCAGCGCGGCATCATTCGCAATAAGTTTGATCATCTGTACCCGGCGAGAAAAATACTCGTCATCACCCTCAGCCGAACTAGAAGGACACCAGGGATAGGGATCGTTCCCTGTGACTCCATCTTCGTCGTAATCATAACATTCTCCCTGCACCGGCTGGTAAGTAATCGCAAACCGGGTGGCCTCCCGAGCGGCGTGATTCGCAGATAAATACCCCTGCATAATAAACGCGCCATCAATAAGGCCCAAGATAACCCCCAGGAGGACAGGTAGGATAAGAGCAAATTCCACCAAGCTTTGTCCACGTTTATATAAGCGCATCGTTTTCTCCTTCATTACTGGACTCCAATATGAACTATCGTCCTACAAAATTATAAAGCAATCTGAGACAGTATGTCAACAGTACTACAGTCCGGTTCGGTTAAAGTTTAAAACATTTAACCTTTCTGCCGTACAACTTAACTATTTCCTAATAAATGAATCGTAATTCACGCCATCCAGGGTACGGTGAATTTTAGGAAATTAAAAAAGTGGTAAGATACATTTATCATGGCTATACCCTTACTGACCACCAAGCTCTATATCCCGCCTCCACGTGCCAGGTTGGTGCAACGGCCGCGTTTGCTCGCGCACTTAAATGCAGGACTGGAGCAAGGACGGAAGCTCACCCTGGTATCCGCGCCTGTCGGTTTTGGAAAAACCACCCTGATCACAGAGTGGGTTTGCACCACCGCGCGCGAAGTCGCCTGGATCTCCCTCGATGAGAGCGACAACGATCCGGGACAATTTATGACCTATCTTATTGCCGCCTTACAACAGATCGAAGGACATATCGGTCAAACTGTACAACAACTCATCCAATCCCCCAGATTTGCAGAAACCGATCTCACCACGGTACACAGATGGGTCATACCTCTCATCAATGATATAGCGACACTCCCTACAGATATACTGCTGGTCTTAGATGATTATCATCTCATCCAGGTAGACGCTATCCACCAGGTACTCCAGTTTCTGTTGGAACACCAACCCCGGCAACTCCACATCGCTATCGGCACCCGTGAGGATCCCCCCTTTCTGTTGGCCAGGATGCGCGCGCGGGGCCAGATCACCGAAGTGCGCGAGCGCGATTTGCGTTTTACGATTGAAGAAGTAGACAACTTTCTCAATCATACCATTGGACTTCATCTACCTTCCCTGGCAGTGAGTACACTCAAGGAACGTACAGAAGGGTGGATAGCGGGATTACAACTGGTCGCACTGGCACTCCAAACTGCCCAAAACGCCTCCACGCCTCCGATCACATCTGAAGCGTTACTCGCAACCTTCACCAGCAATGAGCGCCAAGTCACCGATTATCTCGTCGCAGAAATCCTCCAACGGCAACCAGAACCGATAAGGACATTTTTACGTCAAACTGCGATTCTCGATCAATTGACATCCTCCCTCTGCGATGCCATCACAGAACGCGAAGACAGCGCAGATATCCTCGAACAATTGCTTACCGCCAACCTTCTCATCCCCCTGGACTCAGGCCACGCGTGGTATCGCTATCATCGTCTGTTCAGCGAATCCCTGTGCACAACGCTCAACCAGGCTGAGAAAAAATCCTTGCACGCGCGCGCGATGCGATGGTATGAAGCGCAGGGATTGAGATCCCAAGCCATCCACCATGCCCTGGAATTTGCTTCCAAACCGGAAGATTGGGCTACCGCCGAGCGGTTGATCTGTGCCGGCGCCGAAGAGATTCTCCATCGTGGGGGAACCATCACGATACGCAACTGGCTTGACGCGCTGCCAGAATCGCGCGTGCGTGCTAATGGCGAACTTGCGCTTTACAAAGCCTGGCTGCTGGCTACAACCGGCGAGATGTCCAATGCCGAGAACTACGCTGCGCTGGCCGAAGCTCATCTATCACAAACCGCAACACCGGACCAGAACCGGGGCAAGCTCTTGGCTCTGCGCAGTTTTATTACCGCCTTGGGGCATCGTGATTATCCAATGGCCATTGATCTTGCCACCCAGTCACTGCGCTTATTGGATAGCGAACAAGCACAGTGGCGCGTGATTCCTCTATGGATTAAGGCGGAATCCCAAGAACATACCAACCATATCACGGAAGCCATTGATGCCTTCCGCGATGCCGCCCAGGCCGGACGCGTAATCGGCAATCAAATCTTTGCCGTGCTCGCAGAAATGTCCCTGGCTAAAGCACTCAATGACCACGGCAAACGACGCGAGGCAGTCACCATCTGTCAGGAAGTCATCCAGCGCTGTACCGACGTCGTTGGCCGTGTCTCTCCTATTGCCAGCCCCATTTTCAATCGTATGGGAACCCTATATTACGAAGCCAACCAACTCGACCAGGCGCGGAAAGCCCACGAGCGCGGGAAAATACTCTGCAAACACTTGGGACTGGAATATGACATCACCTACTCCCAAAGCCTGGCGGCCCCAACACTCTATGCACAGGGAGAAATAGATGCCGCCCTGGAGGCTCTACACCAATCGTACCGGACAGCGACGCACACCAACTATGGAGAAGCCGATTGGTTCCTGGCAGTTGAAACCTGGCTGCGACTGAAACAGGGGGAGCTGGCCTTTGCCACACGCTGGGCGGAACAAGCAGGTTTCTCGCCCGATGATGCCCCCCAGCTCCTGCACCTGGAATCCCATCTGGTCTATGCACGTGTGCTGCTGTCACAATACCGGTATGCCGATGCCCGGCGCTGGCTGGCACGACTGGAACGCTTCACCCGCGACCACAGCCTCTATCGCTGGTTGCTCTCAGTTTACATCCTGCAAACCCTGACGATGGCTCAAACCGGCGATCCCGCGCTGGCCCATGCACAGTTGGCGCGCGCGGTAGAATTAGCCGCGCCCGAAACCTACATCCGCGCCTTTCTTGATGAGGATCCACAACTCCTATCACTGCTGCCCGAAGTACGTTCTCTGGCTCCGGACTTTGTCGATCACATTCTGGATGACGCGAACATCCCCGCAGTACAACAGCAAATTACCGCCCAAGCCCTGAGCAACCAGACGCTTATCGAACCCCTGAGTGAGCGAGAGTTGGAAGTGCTGCGTCTCATCGCCGGCGGACTCAACAATCGGGAAATCGCTACCCATCTCTTTATCACCCCGGGCACCGTCAAACGCCACATCAACAACATCTATGGCAAACTACAAGTCCACAGCCGGACACAGGCGGTAGCGAAGGCAAGAGAGTTGCGGGTATTGGCGTGAGACGTGGAACGTAATGCGTCAAACGTCAAACGTCAAACGTCAAACGTCAGAATGTACTCCCGTCTGACGTTTGACGTTTGACGCATGAAACACATCCAACTCATTTGACATTTGAAATGCACCCACATGTCATCCCCCCCGGATGTCTGCATCCGCGATGTCGGCAGCCGCGATGTCTGCATCCGCAATGTACCCCCCAAATGTACCTTTTGGGGGATGATTTTATCCCCCCGACGGTTGTATGCTTAGGCCCATAAAAGAGCGTGAAACGTAATTCGTAATTCGTAATCCTTTTAATACGCTTGCATTTAATGTTTTACATTTCACGTATCACGTTTCACAGACTTAAGGAGCAAATCATGTTATCAGAAAAGCACATGTATACAGGAGCTTTACCGGTGACACGGGCCGCTGCACAGAACACAGAACGATCTTCGCTACGGGTATGGGGAAAACTACTCTATGAATTCAGCCGTCCTCTCGCTAATCTCTACGCACGCTTTATGTTCAATCCCGACGTTCATTGGCACGCGCCACTGCCTACCGGCCCCAAAATTCTCGCCGCCAATCATCCCAGCACCACCGACCCCTTCTTGATGGCCACACTGGCCTCGGAACATGTCAGCATCCTCATTGATGAACGGCTGTTCAAAGTTCCCATGTTTGGTAAATTCCTGCACACTGTTGAGCAGATTCCGGTAGTTCACGGCAACGGGCACACGGCCTTCGATGAAGCGTGCCGTCGTCTGAACGCAGGTCGCACTATCGGCATCTTCACCGAAGGCGCGGTCAGTCCCATTGAGGGAGGCTTTCACGCGCCCCGCACCGGCACTGCGCGGCTGGCCCTCAGTACGGGCGCGCCCATCATCCCCATCGGCATTCATCTGGACCGGGAACGGCTGCATCTGATCGAGACACAGGTGGAAGACGAAATCGCCGTTGGCACGTGGTATCTCCATGGGCCCTACGCTATCACGGTTGGGGAACCCTTACAACTCACGGGCGAAGTCGAAGACCGGCCCCATGTCCGAGCCTCTTCCGAGCGCATTATGCAGCGCATTATCACCCTGGCACAGGAAAGCGAGCGCCGGATGAAAAACACATGGGGCCCACACCCTACTGCACTCATTCGCAAACCCAATACATTATAGACATAGTTTGTGAAATGTGAAATATGAGATACAATCAACATATACAACTCGCAACTCTTAATACCTGACTCGTACTTCGCACACTCAGGAGGCGTATATGAATGACAACGGTCATGTATCTCAAATTCCCCTTATCTTTCTCGGCCTCGGCAATATCGGCGGGACATTGTTGAGGCAGATTTTAGAGACGGGCGAGACGGTAGCGGAACGGACCGGGCTGCAGCTCACACCGGTAGCAATTGCTGATGTGAGCGGCGTCCTACGAAAGGCTGAGGGACTATCTAAGGCAACACTCCATGCTGCCCTGGATGCAACCCACAACGGGGGCACACTTGCCGGGTTGCCCGGTCTGCGTCCGCTGGCTGAGGTGCAAAACGCGCTACAGCCAGGAGCCATTCTGGCCGATCTCACCGCAACTCCCAAAACTCGTCCCACCCTGCTCGCTGCGCTGGATTCTGGGTGTGGCGTCGTACTGGCAAATAAGATTCCGTTGGCGGCGTCATGGATAGAGGCCGCCCCCTTGCTCACGCATCCGCACCTGCGCTACGAAGTTACTGTGGGTGCAGGATTGCCCGTCATCAATACTCTGCACGACTTGCGCGATACGGGCGATACGATCACATTGATTGAGGGGTGCCTAAGCGGTACGCTCGGGTATCTGTGCGCCGAACTAGAGCGCGGCGTGATGTATGCCGAGGCAGTGGCACAGGCCCGCGCGCAGGGTTACACCGAACCCGATCCTCGCGACGATTTGAGCGGCAAAGACGTGGCGCGCAAAGCCCTCATCCTGGCACGCACGGCGGGTTGGCCGTTAGAAGAAGCCGATATCACCGTCGAACCGCTTTACAGCGACGCGCTGGCAGATCTTTCTATTACGGACTTTATGGAAGCGACCGCGACCCTCAACACTGATTATGCCAACCGCGTCGCAGTGGCAAAGGTTGAGGGGAAAGTACTGCGCTACGTAGCCCGCGTCACGCCAAAGGGCGGCACTGTGGGATTGATCGCAGTAGATCAAGGCGGGCCTCTCGGCGCGCTACGTGGGCCGGCCAACTACATCGCCCTCCACACTGCACGCTATACCCCCATACCCCTGGCCCTTTCTGGACCAGGCGCAGGACGAGAAGTGACAGCAGCAGGAGTATTTAATGATATACTCGTACTGGCACAGAAAATCTCATCAAAGGAGCTACAATGAACACGAATTCTCAAAAAGATTACCCTATCACTCCCATTCCCTTCACCCAAGTCCGTCTGACGGATGAATTCTGGCAGCCGCGTATGGAGACAAACCGCACAGTTACTGTTCCCTACAATCTGCAAAAGTGCGAGGAGACGGGGCGAATTGATAATTTCGCCATCGCGGCCGGGTTGATGGAAGGAAAATTTACGGGCATCCGCTTCAATGACTCAGACATCTTCAAAGTTATTGAGGGAGCAGCGTATACGCTGCACACGCACCCTGATCCCGAACTAGATGTTTATCTTGATGCCATCATCGCCAAAATTGCCGCCGCGCAAGAAGAGGATGGGTATCTCTTCACCACCCGTACTATCGCAGAACGGCTCGGCCCAGAAAATCTGGCCTCTGACGCGGGCAAGACACGCTGGTCATACTTGAAATCAAGCCACGAGCTATACAATGTTGGACACATGTATGAGGCCGCCGTCGCCCACTATACGGCAACCGGTAAGCGTAACTTCCTGGATGTTGCGCTCAAAAACGCCGACCTGATCGCTGCCACCTTTGGCCCGGACAAATTGCGCGATGTTCCCGGCCACGAGGAAATTGAGATCGGGCTGGTGAAACTCTACCGGGTGACAGGACAACAGAAATATCTCGATCTGGCAAAGTTTTTCGTAGAAGAACGGGGACACGCAAATGGACGCGAGCTAGGAGGCGAATATACCCAAGACCATAAGCCAGTGGCCGAACAAGATGAGGCCATAGGGCACGCGGTCCGTGCAGGCTACCTTTACGCGGGCATTGCGGATGTAGCCGCGCTCACCGGAGACCAGGCTCTGATCACGGCCATAGATCGCATCTGGGAGAACGTAGTCACCAAAAAGCTCTACCTCACGGGGGGAATCGGGGCACGGCACCAGGGAGAAGCGTTCGGCGATGCCTACGAGTTGCCCAACGCGACGGCCTACAATGAGACGTGCGCGGCCATCGCTAATATCTTCTGGAATCACCGGCTGTTCTTGCTCCACGGCGACGCCAAATACATAGACATTTTAGAACGCACGCTTTACAACGGCTTCCTCGCGGGCATTGCTTTCAACGGCAAAGAGTTCTTCTATCCCAACCCGCTGGAATCCGACGGCGTGTACACGTTCAACCACGGCACAGCAACCCGGCAACCGTGGTTTCACTGCTCTTGCTGCCCACCTAATGTGGAGCGATTGATCGCTGCATTGCCCGGTTATGTCTATGCGCAACGCCAGGATGAGATATACGTCAACCTCTTTACCAGTAACGAGAGTACATTTACGATAGCCGGCAGCAACGTATCTATAACCCAAGCAACACGTTACCCGTGGGAGGGAACCCTAAAGTTAACCATCACACCGGACGCCCCCACGGCGTTTACACTCAAGATACGAATTCCCGGTTGGGCACAAGGGCAACCCGTTCCCGGCAACCTCTATCGTTATGTCAACGCGGAAACACCGGGGATTATGCTCACGCTCAACGGGACTCCTGTTCCACCGGAGGTCACACAGGGGTTTGCGACTCTCCATCGCGTGTGGCAAGCAGGCGACGTGGTTACGCTCGTGCTACCGATGCCCGCGCGTCGTGTTATCAGCCACCCTCAGGTGACAGAAAACGTAGGCAAGGTTGCCCTGGAACGTGGCCCGCTGGTCTACTGCGCCGAATGGCCCGACAATGACAGATCTCCCTTCAACATTGTACTATCCGATGACGTCTTACTCACCACCGACCACCGCCTATTGGGGCCGATCTCCGACCGGACCACCAACAGCATCACCATAATCCAAACTCCCCCGCCCTCCACAACCTTTATTCCCTACTATGCCTGGTCTCACCGAGGGGTTGGCGAAATGGTTGTCTGGGTAAAACGGGGGTGAATTGCACAACAGTATGAGAGGGCAATCCCATAGATTAAATGTACTACCCTTAGAAACAGGTATTACTTATGGGCCGATACATTCGCGGCGACTTGGCTATTCACTGGGCATCAATCTACTTCCCGTTACCCACAAGGTCTGCTCGTTTAATTGTATCTACTGCTATTATGGGCGCGCGTGCCCCACTCCCCTCACCGGTCATACAGAAGTATTTCCTGACGTGGCGCAGGTACATGTCGCGGGGAATCAGATCTTGCGCGCCCTCCAGGAAAGGCCAGTACACGTGGATGCAATCACTTTTTCCGGTAATGGAGAACCAACTCTGCATCCTTATTTCCATGCGGCGGTCACTGCGGTAAAACAGCTACGCGACACCCTCGCGCCTGACGCAAAACTCGCTCTTTTTAGCAACGCGAGTACACTACAACAGCCGTACGTTATGCAGTCGCTGGCTCATATTAACCTGCCGTTGCTCAAATTGGATGCCGGGGATGAAACCACGTTCACGCGCATCAATCGCCCTGCACCGGGTATCACGTTGGCACAGATCATCGCAGGACTTAAGCAGGCGCCCAATCTCACACTGCAAAGTATTCTTATGGATGGAGAGGCGGGAAATCTCCAGGAACCGGCGTTTTCCGCGTGGCTCGCGGCGTTGGTGGATATCCGGCCGGCGCGCGTTCAACTTTACAGCACCGACCGCCCCGTCGCAGAAGCTGGAATCGAATGGGTTCCACCCTTCAAATTGCGCCGGATTGCCAAAGTCGTCCGGGAAGAAACGGGGATTGAAATTCAAGTCTACGGTGCATAATATTGCATTTTATATTTCACTAACACAAGAGAGGAAACTATGCTTCCAATGATATTACTTTACACCGGCGTGATCGTTGTTTTTTCTATAGGTCTTTATCTGATGAGTCGCTGGGCGGCGTCCTATGTAGAACGAATTGTACAGGGACGTCTCGATGCGATGGAAGAACTGGTCAACCGGAAACACATTCCTGAAGTCTGGCTCCGACCTTTCCAAGAGCAACTCACAAAGTACCAGGAAAAGGGAGCTGATGAGAAAAAAATCGCGCGGGTCAAGCAAAAGGCACAAAAGCGCTGTCTACGCCGCATAGATGAACTGATCAAATATGTAGAAAATGTCAACTTTACCGATGGAGGCGAAACCAAAGCCGCACTTTTAAACACGCTGCATACTTACCAGGAAACATGGAGTGCGCCAAACGTGGATGTGTTGGCCCAGAACGAAATCACAGCCGAAGTTGAAATAGAAGAGGTTTCACCAGCCGCAGTCACAAGTGAGATATGATGACTTCACTAAGTTTACCGTTGGCGTTCATCGCCGGGTTACTTTCAATACTCTCTCCCTGCGTCTTCTCCTTGATTCCTCTCTATCTGGGGTATCTATCTGGCGCCAGTTTGGCCCGCACGCAGACGACTTCCTGGCGCGTGATGAGTCACGCACTGGCTTTTGTGGGTGGATTTACCCTGATCTTCGTGATTGTGATGGGCCTACCCACAACCTTGCTAAGCGGCGCAATCCAACAGTATAGCGTGTGGATCACCCGACTTGGGGGATTGATCCTCATCATCTTTGGCCTGCATACGATGCAAATCATCAATATTCCTATGCTTAACGTTACCCAACGCGCCCCATTAGGCCAAGACTTCAAGCCCGGCTACGCGCGCTCAGTACTCTTGGGTATAACTTTTGCGGCGGGGTGGTCACCCTGTGTGGGGCCACTGCTAGGGATGGTTATGACATTAGCCTTCAACGAACCGGCAAAGGCGATGATTTTCCTGCTGGCCTATGCACTGGGCATTGCAACTCCCTTTCTGTTAGCCGCCGCATTGCTGTCGCGCGTTATGATCTGGATAGAACGCCTCGCCAAACACTCGCGTACACTTGAGTTTATCAGCGGGGGGCTAATGATTATAGTAGGGGTGTTATTGCTCACCGGATTGTTTACGTCACTCAACAATATCTTAACTGGATTGACGCCTTATTGGTTAATTGACAGACTGTGATTTGTAAACTAAAAAGGAGTGAAAGTTATAATGCTGAAGCGAAAAAGTCTTATATGCATTATAGTATTGTTAAATATAGGTATAGCAGTATTGTTATTTGCAGGATGCCGGCCACCGGCAACCATAGAAACCGAACCCATTTCGACCGTTGCGCAATCATCTCCCACTATCCGCCCATTCACGGCAACACCAAGTCCCGAACCTACAGCAATCTCAAAATCAACGGCAATGGACAAAGACAAAGAAGTCACACCCACCGTGGAAGCCAATGCCACAGCGTCAGACACTGAGAACGGCTATCAAGAAGGTTTTACCGAAACCGGCGCGCCCTATAAGGGCAATCCCCAGGCCCAAGTGGTCATTGAGGAGTACTCCAGCTATCAATGCCCTTACTGCGCGCGTTTTTTTCAGCAAATATATCCAGACTTAGAGGAAAATTACATCCAGACCGGCAAGATCATGTATATCTTCAACGAATACCCCTTACCCTCACAACAACAATCATTGCCCGCCTCGGAAGCAGCCGGCTGCGCGGGAAAAGTGGGGGGCAGTGCTGGTTATTGGGACATGCACGCGCTACTCTTTAGCAACCAGAGCGCGTGGTCGGGGAAGAACAATGCCGTGGAGATTTTCAAAGGATATGCTGACGAACTAAAACTGGATAGCGAAGCCTTCAATGAATGTATGGACACTCACACCACTCAAGCGGCGGCAGAAGCCGCCGCCACCACAGGAAATCAACGTGGGGTTCGGGGCACGCCCACCTTTTTTATCAATGAGCAGCCATTGGTCGGCGCACAGCCCTATACGGCGTTTGCCAAGGCTATTGATGCGCTATTAGCAGATGAGACTGCAACCATCGCCGAAGCTACCGGCCCTTATCCTACCCCCTCACCTGCGATACTCCAACCGGTGGAAGCCTATCGCGAATTAGGCGACCCGAACGCGCCCGTCCTCCTGGTAGAGTTTAGTGATTACCAATGCCCCTATTGCGCGCGTCACTTCCTACAGACCTGGCCACAAATCAAAGAGAATTTCATTGACACGGGCCGGGTGCGCTACGTGTTCAAGGATTTTCCGCTGGCCAGCATCCATCCCCAGGCCTCATTCGCGCACGAGGCAGCGCGCTGTGCCGGGGAACAGAACAAGTACTGGGAAATGCACGATATGCTTTACAGCCAGCAAGGTGCGTGGAGCGGTCAAGATAATCTCAAAGCCACATTCCAGGATTTCGCCGCCGACTTGGGACTGAACACAGAGGCTTTCGCCGACTGCATGAACAGCGAGCGTTGGCTAAGTGCCGTCGAAACTGATTTGAGAGAAGGTGTAAATTTAGGAGTCACCGGCACACCCGCTTTCTTCATTAATGGCTACCCTATCTCTGGCGCGCAAGCTTACGAATTATTTGAATACGCCTTCCAACTTGCGGAAGAGGGGACTCTCGGCAACGCTTATCAGCCAGAACGATAAAAAAATTAGAGATTAGAAATAAGAAATTTATGATAGTGTGACCTTCTAATCTCTAGTTTTATTCTTCTCGCAGTAACACCTTCGGCGTTACGGGGAGGACGACGAAAAAACTACTGCCGGGGCACGTGGTTTCGTCATAACCCGGGCTTTCCACCCAGATCCTGCCGCCATGCGCCTCAACAATACCCCGGGCTATGGCCAATCCCAGACCCGGCCCTCCCCCTTTGAATTTGGTATCACCGGTAGAGTGCAACGCAACCTCGCCAGATTGGTAGAACTTGGCAAATATCAAATCATGCAAGGACGCATCAATGCCAATGCCGGTATCGCGCACCACCACCTCAACCCCCCCCTCGGGGAAATTGTGAACCCACGGATCCAAAGCGCGCCCGGTGACAAAAATCTCCCGTCCATTAGGCGTATACTTCACCGCATTATTCAACAAGTGATAGAAAACCTTGCGCAGCGCGTCGGGGTCTGCCTGAACCCAGGGTAACTCCTTCAGCGCATCAATGTGGATGGTCAAATCACGCTGTAACAATATCTCTTCCATCATCCGGCGAACGGACTGCAACAACAAGAATAAATCCACCGGCTCCGGATGCAATTGTAACTCCCGGCTATCAATCTTCGCCATATCCAACATACTATCCATGATCTTATGCAGACGCTCAGCTCCGGTCTTAATTCCCTTCACCATTTCACTCAGATAGGCATTACCGGCAATATACGCATCCTGCAACAAAATCTGGCTATAACCACTGAGTACGGTCAATGGCGTGCGCAACTCATGGGAAGCCACCGCAATAAAATCCGACTTGGTACGATCCAGGCGTTCAAGCTGCGCGTAAGCCAATTGTAATTCTTGCGAGCGTTCCTGGAGTTCATCCACCGTCATTTCCAACTGGCGGTTTATCTGCTGAATATTGTCATATAAGCGCGCATTCTGCAGAGCAACTGCCGCCTGTCCGGCGAACATGGCCGAGAGTGCAACTTCATCCTCGGTATACGGGTCGGGACGCTCGCGAGCCAACGAAAGCATCCCAATGACCTGGTCGGAACTGATCAAGGGCACGCCTAGCCACGAACGCGCGGGAGGTAAATTCGTCACATATTCCCAATCGGGGCGCAATTGCACTTCTGGGAGCAGCAAAGGCTGCTGTGTGCGCCGGATTTCGTCATAGACGTCGTTTTCCTTAATAGGAATACTCATATTCAACAACTGTACGCTCATCGGGAATCCACGCGCAGCAAAAAACACCAATTCGGGGCGAACATCCGGCAGTTCCTCCGAGGCACGCTCCATCATCACCGAACCACGATCATAAGGTACAAGATCGGCCAGTTGCTTGAGAATTAAATCCAACACTTCCGCCAGATCAAGTGTCCGCGAGAGCGCGCGCCCCACGTTATATAACTTCTCCGCCAACAGACGTTGTGAACGTTCTAACTGATAAAGAGAAGCGTTGCGAATTGCACTGGCAACCAGGTCGGCCAGTGATTTAAGCATAAGCGCGTCCTCATCCTTAAAAGCTGCCAACCCTTGACTTTGAATATCAAGTACACCCAGCAGTTTACCGGATACAACTAGCGGCAACGCCAATTCGGAGCGTGTTTCAGGCATCTCCAGGGCGGGGATATAGCGTGTGTCCTGCGATACGTCATTTACCTGCGCGCTACGGACATGCTTGGCAACCCAACCGATAATCCCTTCAGATTCTCCCTTCTGGCCAATACGCAAGCGCGTGCGCCGTACCACCATCAACCGTCCGGCTTCCCCGGTACCGGCGCGGGCAATAACATAATCCTCATCCGCCTCATCGACCAAGAAAACACCCACATAATCAAATCCATAGCGCGTCTTGATCACTTCTGCCACCTGGTGTAACAGCGATTCGGGATCGAGAATTGAGGTCATCTGCTGTCCCACTCCGAGCGTCGTCTCCAACGCGCGTTGCATCCGCTGGGCCGTGGCCAATGTTGTTTCAAGTGTAGTCTGTTGCTGCTCATCGCGGACCCGCAATGTCTGCATCCGGCGAAAGTTCCGCAACCGCATCACGTGAACCACCAACGACAACACGGAAGCTGAGACCAACGCGAACCCAAAATGCAACCAATTTCCGCCAGATTGCGAACGCAGTGCGCCCACACCCCATCCTAGAAGTATAAGCGCGATCAGAGTGCCCCACCAACGCGTATACAGGAACAGGAAACCCACGCCCACCACCAGGAGCAACAGATTAGTGGTATGCAACGGATCATCGGTCAGGTAAAGATGCAAAAGTGAATTGGCTAACACCAACAACGTCAACGCAAATGTCAGGGGATAGGCACAGCGCAACATCAACCTCGAACGACGCAACACGGCGAAAGTCACGAGGAACACCAGCGCCGTCACCCCGGCCAACGACACCATAATCACACGCGTCTTCCCGGTGAGCAACAGCGCGTGGCTGATGGTAAATAGGGCAAACAATCCGCAGAAAACAATCGCCATCAATGGCATACTATCGCGCAACACAGACTTAAGGGCCTGATCTAACTCCGCACCGGAAATCTCACGGGCTTTCTGGGATGTTTTCTTTTGTGACATTGAGTACCTGCTTTGGAAATAAAAAATCGGCAAATTTTAAAATGCAGACAGACTTTCCAGTCTATCCTGCAAACGATACAGATCGAGCCAGCACATCCTGAATGGTCGCAAGCAGCAATTCGGCATCCAGTGGTTTGTGCAAATACCCATCCGCCCCCAACCGGAACCCCCGCTCCCGATCCTCAACGCCGGACAATATGATAATGGGAATGGAAGCTGTCGCCGGGTCACCTTTGAGGACACTTACGACATCGAATCCACTGATCCCAGGGATCATCACATCGAGAATGAGCAAAGCAGGCTGTTCATGGCGCACCCTATCCAGGGCAGTCATACCATCTGCCGCTTCAATCACCCTATACCCTGCATCTCCCAACACCTGGCGGAGCAGCGCGCGAATCGATGGTTCATCATCCACCACCAATACCCGCTGTCCAGATACGGCCTCCGGCGTCACCCATGCTTCTGGAGCCGGCAATCCTTCAACCGGCGCAGGCATACGCCCATCATCAATCGCCGGCAAGATAAAGCTGAAAACACTCCCCACACCGACCTCGCTTTCGACCCAGATTTGCCCGCCGTGATACTCCACAATTTCCCGGCAAATCGGCAATCCTAATCCTGTCCCATGAGGACGATTCGGCAGGGTATCAGTTGAAACTTGTTTGAATTTTTCAAAAACCTCGGGCAAACGTTCCCGTGGAATCCCCACGCCTGTATCCATCACGCGCACCAAAAGCCATAAACCGGGGTCCGGAGGTCGCTCGGCAGGTATCTTGCCCACAACCTCTGCCGGCAGGACGGTATGATCGACCAGGATGCGCACGTGCTCTGCAGCCACCGTCACCTGTCCCTGCGGTGTAAACTTCAGCGCGTTGGAGAGCAAATTGATAATCACCTGCACCAATCGCTCTTGATCGGCAACTATGGCCGGTAAATTCTCACCCGCCGCCACTACGACTGGCACTTCCCTCTCAAGTGAAAGTGACGCGACCCCATTAACAGAGGTCGTGATGGCGTCGAGGATATGCATCGTATCCATATGCCAGTCAATCTTTCCCGCCTCCATCTTCGCAATATCGAGAACATCATTGATCAAGCGTGTTAACCGTTCTCCTTCGCTGACAATAATGTCCAGATTATCATTCAATCGCTCAACCGCCCGATGGCTTCGTGCATCATCATCAATGACAATATTAGGTAGCACATACCGGTCAAAACTCTTACGGATTAACTTAGCAAATCCCAATACTGAAGTCAAAGGGGTGCGCAATTCATGCGACACGGTGGAAATATAGTCCGTCTTCATACGATCTACTTCATATTCGTGGGTAATATCACGTAAAATGGTCACAACACCCAGGACTTCTAACTGTTCTTCGGTTTCAACCCTCTCATCTGAGAGAGAACGTTGACTTAACGCGCAAGCGGACGCTTTGTAAACCTGCGATGCGCGCCCCCCGGTGCCGGGAATGTCCCCTGTCAGCGTGGCAGTGTATACCTGCCCAGGATTCATCAGTGCATCCTCCACCAGGGACAGCAATATTTCCGAAGGTAACACAGCCTCGAGGGGAAGGCCCAATGCCCGCTCCGGTGATATTCGCGCCACCCGCGAAAACGCCGGATTAACCAGCACCACGTTACCCTTGCGGTCGGTGGCGACAAGGCCATCGGCGATATTCTGCAAGATTGTATCCAGGCGATTCCGTTCTGCCGACAACTCCGCCGTCCGCGCTGCCACCCGCGCTTCCAACAGACGATTGTAATCTTGGAGTTCCGCATAAAATTGTGCGTTTTGGATCATCGTTGCCGCTTGTTGGCTCAATAATTCCAGCGCGTTCACTTCCTCGCGGCTCAGCAAATTCCCCGATTCCTTAGACCCGAAGAAATACAATCCCAACAACTTGCTTTGCTGGAAGAGGGGCATACAGATTTCTACTCCCACAACGGACAGTGCTCGCACATGCTCACGCACCGCTACCGGAAGCTTTTCCCATTGATACACGGCTAATGGCGCGCGTTCCGCATCAAACAACCCGGTCAAGGGGGACGCTAAAAACACTTGCAACGGCGCACATTCCTGACGACACTGCACATTCGTCACCTCATCCCCACAATCTGCCCGATTTTCCCCTACTAATAGCGCAGACGCAAAAGAGAGACCGAGTCGCTGTGCTGCTTGCTGATTTAAGATTTGCTGCACTTCATCCAGGATGATCGTCGCCGACAACTCCTGCCCCAATTCGCGCAAAATCTGGTAGAAGTCAAGTTGCTCTTTAAAAAAAGCACGATCCACCAATCGTTGCATATACATCCGCAGAGGATTAAAAACCGCAAAAAGTACCAACATACCGATCAAACCGGCAAGCAAATCATTGGAGCGACCATCTACCTGGGGCAACACCGCGCGCATCCAGGAGACAATTAACGCATAGATGATAAATAACGTGACACCCGCTCCTGCATACACCAGCGTGCGATTGATCACGCGATCTACATCCATCAAGCCAAAGCGGAAAATGGAGATGGCAAACGAAAGGGGTAAGATAACCAACGTTGTATTTGTCACCGAGAGTGGCAGCCAGGGGGAACCTAGAATCAGGGAAGGCAACGCATAAAATAGCACCCACACGGTAAAAGGAATACTAAAGCCCCAGAAAATCCAGCGAATCTGGTTGCGGACACCGGGCTGGCGGTTGGTCATATACGTATGTCCCAGGGCAGTGAGCATCAGGACCGTTTCCACCATCATCAGGGGGTTAGCAATGTCAAACATCAACGCGCGTTTCTCTAACAACGTCGGGGCACCGGACAAAACCGCCCCCATTAACGAACAAACCGGCGTCACTGCATGGATGCACCACGGCAACCAGGGAAAACGCTGTACAGGCGCTTTTACCTGGGGGAAGATCAACATCGCGTGCAATCCCATACTGACGCCCAGCCACACCGCCATAGCATCCAGTGGCATAAAAAGCCGCGCATAGGTCAGTGCAATGTTAGCACTGGCGGTAGGAAACATATTGTTGATCTGGTTCAACCCCATCGTCACGAAACCGATGCTTAAAATAACCGCTTGCAAATTGTTATGCTTCGCGGTGAACAGGACAATGGCCGTTAACGCCATCCCAACACCTACTACCCATAAACCCGCGCCACGCCAGAATACCTCAGAGAAAGTATAAGGCCGCCAGGGAACAAAGACCTCCATCTCCTGCCCGGCGCGCCGGATGGTGTAGATCGCGCCCGCCTCCTGCTCCAGTGTTGTACCTCTATAACGGGGCGCAAGCAAATACGCGTTCACTTCGAGGTCACCGATACGGAGAATCACATCCTCTGCCTGGAGCGGCGATCCCGCCGGCACTTGCTTCACAATCACCTGCCGGCCAAAGAAGATACCGGCGCGATCCCCGGGAACGCGCAGCAAGAGGGACAACAGCCACGCCTCATATATCAATACCCCCACTGCGGCCAAAAGCAACAATAGGGTATGAAGTTTAAATTGTTTGAATTTTTCCCAGGCTTTCAATACATGACACCCTTACATTTACACGGTGCAAATCCGCTCGAAATACTCTACATGATTATGAAAACAACAAGAACGCGATATGGAAATCGCGGCTACACCCTCGTAATAAATTGTAACACAACATAAAAGGGGGAGCAACCAGGGCTATCGCATTTGGGCTATTTAACCTTCCAGGAAGCTTAGAATGGCTTGATCATGCAGCAAACCGGCGTCCATCCCACGTATTTAGCCGGTGTAAGGGACTCACA
>JAFGFI010000386.1 GCA_016931185.1 Anaerolineae bacterium | reverse complement strand
TTACCCATTAACGCGGTGCGTTCACCAGCAGTTGGATGAAAATTGAATCCGTAATTCGTAATTCGCTATTCGCTATTTTCAAGGGAGGAACTACAAAATGACCTATACAGCAGCAAAAACACGTTATGATTCTATGAGTTATCGCCGTTGCGGGCGCAGTGGGTTGAAGTTGCCGGGTATCTCACTGGGATTATGGCACAATTTTGGTGGCGTAACCGTGTATGAAAATGCCCGCGCGATGGTGCGCCGCGCGTTTGACCTGGGCGTGACCCATTTTGATCTGGCAAACAATTACGGCCCGCCCCCTGGAGCTGCCGAGGAAACCTTTGGCAAGATCCTGCATCAAGACTTGTTTTCCTATCGTGATGAGTTGATCATTTCTACCAAAGCCGGGTACGGAATGTGGCCGGGCCCTTATGGAGAGTGGGGATCACGAAAGTATCTGCTCGCCAGTCTCGATCAAAGTCTCAAGCGCATGGGATTGGATTACGTAGATATCTTTTATAGTCATCGTTTCGATCCCGATACGCCTCTCGAAGAGACGATGGGCGCGCTGGATACGGCGGTGCGCAGTGGGCGGGCGCTTTACGCGGGGATCTCAAATTATTCGCCCGAACAGACACGAGAGGCCGCCCGCATCTTGCGCGAGTTGGGCACCCCGTGTTTGATCCACCAGCCTTCCTACAGTATGTTTAACCGCTGGATTGAGGATGGCCTTCTGAATGTGCTGAACGAAGCCGGGATAGGGTGTATCTGTTTCTCGCCGCTGGCACAGGGACTGTTGACGAACCGGTATCTGGGGGATGAGATTCCCGGTGACTCCCGCGCCGCAAGTCCTAGTATTTTCTTACGTCCGCAACATATTACGGAAGAGAAATTGGCGAAAGTGCGCGCTCTCAACGAGGTCGCGCAGGAACGTGGACAGACAATGGCACAGTTGGCCCTGGCTTGGGTATTGCGACATGAAGGCGTCACGTCGGCCCTCATCGGCGCGAGCAAAGTCAGTCAGATTGAGGATAGTGCCGGCGCATTGGAAAACTTGACGTTCATTGAGGCCGAACTCAGCGCGATTGAGGCCATTTTGGCATCATAAGGAAATAGATTATGGAAATCCAGTCTTTTGAAAGCCAATACTTAGAGCAAATTGTGACTGTTTGGAATCACTGCCTGCCTGTCGATCTTATCGCTCCCGACGTGTTAGCGGCGCGAGTGTTGTTGGATCCAAATTACCGGGATGATTTCTTCCTTCTGGCTTGGGAAGGAGAGACGATTATCGGCTTTGTCCTGGGCATCTGCGGTGAGGGTTTCTTTTCGCCGCCACAACTGGCCGGCACGCGGGCGTGGATTTTGGCGATGGCAGTAGAGGCCGGCTACCGGCAGCGTGGTGTTGGGACTGCGCTGTTGGCTGAACTGGAAAGACGTTTTCAAGGGGCCGGAAAACACGATATCTGGATTGCCACATACCCCACAGCGTATATCGTGCCCGGTGTAGATGCGGTCGCGTATGCATTGGGGCTGCATTTTTTCCAATCACGGGGCTACCAAGAGATGACCCGCGCGCTGGCAATGGATGTTTCGTTGTGGCCGCCGCATTTCCCGGAGGCCATTGCTGTCCAAGAGCAACAACTTGTTGAACAGGGTATCACTTTCCAACCCTATTCACAACCGTGGTTATCCGCCCTTCGCCGTTTTTTGCGATCCGCTTTACCCTGGGATTGGGAATGGCTTGCGCTGCGCAACCTGAGTCGTATCCACGATGGGGCGTTTTCTCCGGCGCAGTTCTGGTTGGCTCTATATGAAGGTGAGGTGGTGGGGTATTGTCAATATGAGGGCGCGCACTTTGGTCCGTTTGGCGTCGCTGAAGGATTTCAGCAAAAAGGTATCGGAACAGTGTTGCTGGCGCACGCACTCCAATCCATGGTGCAGCAGGGTGCGCACAGTGCGTGGGTGTTATGGACCGGCGGCGCGGCTGCCCGATTGTATGCGCGTTTTGGATTCGTGGAAAGCCGTCAATTTGTCATTTTGAAAAAGGAAGGATAAGAAGATGGAAAAACGGAGTATATTGGCCATAGGTGCGCATGCCGGGGATATGGAAATCACATGCGGAGGGGTATTGATCAAGGCAGCACGGGCTGGGACCGAGGTGCATATGTTGCACTTGAGCCTGGGAGGTCGTGGCCATCCCCGAAAATCACCGGCGGTCTATGGGCCGCAAAAAGAAGAGGAGGCGCGGGAATGTGCCCGCCGGATCGGTGCGACTGCGCATTTCCTACCCTATCAGGACGCCGAAGTGCCGGATTCAGATGAGATCAAAATAGCCGTCGCCAACGTTATCCGCCAGGTGCAACCGGCCACCGTGATTACGCATTGGCGATCCAGTATGCATCCCGATCACGCGGCGGCGCATCGCGTCACGGATATTGGTGTGTTGTGGGCCGCGTTGGAAGGAATGGGGCAGGGACCGGTGTGGCGTGGAGTGCAGCGTGTCATATTCACTGAGAACTGGGAAGACCCCGAGGGATTTACACCCTATTTATATGTGGATGTTACTGCAGAACGCGATGCCTGGCGCGAGGCAGTCCAGGCGTATGAGTTGTTTCGCGGCGGTGTTTATGCCTTTGATTACCTGGGATATTACACCGCATTGGGTAAGGTGCGAGGGGCGCAGATTGGCGTGGAGTGGGCGCAGGCATTTGCTGTGTGGCCCTGGGCGCAGCGGCAACGGGTAGACATGCTCTAAGTTTGCCAATATTAAGTATACATAACCCAAGTTGCCACCTTACCTAGATTGGGCCAGTCTGTTGCATATTTGAGTATGATTCAGGCTACGGTAGCTCAAACTATAGACCTTGGGTTGGCACTGGAGACTGGCCCAATCTCTTATACATATATGCTCGTAACCGTTTAGTTTTGTGAGCGATTATCGTTTTCTGTCACCCGCTCCGGACAGAAATGAGGGGTTAGGGATATTTTTTCGTTGGCGGGCGTAGCCCGCCAACGAAAAAATATCCCTTTCCTGCGGCTTTAACCGCTTTGCTACCGTCAATGGCACCGTTTGCTCACAAAACTATTTGTAGTCTAACCCATAGGGTTAGGATTGCGCATTATAAGATTTGCAGGATAATACTATTAAGAAGATGTAATCTCCATGTCATAGATACATGATAAGACGTTTATTTCATCCTAAACATGTATTTCCATCATTCTTCTTTTTCTACAAATTGTGATTGTTGAAGCCATCGTTGAAGCTCTTGAATGAAGTTCTAATGCTACGCATAGTCTGTCAGGAGGACTACTTTTAGTTGTTACTTGTCTGGATTGTACTCCATATCTGAGCTGGTTGTTTATCAGATACGCGCTGGATTTGGGAGATTGTGTGTGGAACAAGAAGAAAATGTCCGCGATTTGAACAATAAATATCCAGGAATCGAGGTAACGGCGTCAGGAATTCCTTTGCCGTTACGCACAATGGAAAATTTACCGGCTGGCATAGTTTTTAGAGACGGTAATAGAGTCACGTTCAACAAAATGGTGGAGGCTATTATTGGGTACCAACGTTCTGAAATTACAACGGTAGATGATTGGTTTACGATTCTCCATGGTGAGAATGCCGGTGTTATGTACCGTATGTATGAACAAGACCGCGCTGCTAACTTTCCTACTTCGCGGTTGGTGACTCTGATTGCTAAAGATGGACAGATGCGCTGGGTTGAAGTTGCCGCATGTCAGGATCAAGAAGGTGAAATCTGGTTGTTGATAGATCGTACGCAGCGCGCGCAAGTGGAAAATGCATTGCGTGAGAGCGAATCGCGTTATCGTCGACTGGCGCAGGAAAACGCGCAACTGTTGCGCGAGGTCAATCATCGCGTGGGCAATAATCTTGCTCTGTTGTTGGGTTTAGTTCAACAGATGCAAGCTACTGCTGCGCCGGAGATACGGGATATGTTGCAGGATTGGTATGGCCGGCTGCAAAGCATGGCCGAGACGTATAGATTACTCGGCGGAACGCAGTGGAAGGCGTTAGATCTCGCAGATTTGGCAGAGAAAGTGATAGATGGAGTACTGTTTGTTTCGTGTATGCGGTATCAAATTCAATACCATGTGATTTCACCTGATGAGCCGGTCCATGTTGCGCCCAAACAAGCATTCAAACTGGCGCTGATTTTCAACGAACTGACGACTAATAGCCTCAAGTATGCGTTCCGTGGGTGCGATGAGGGACATCTCACTGTCAAGATTAGGGTAGAAAACGGGTGGGGAGGGATAGAATTTGCCGATGATGGCCCGGGTTGGCCTGCTGACGTATTGCAGGGATTGCGCCAGGATGTCGGTTTGGGTCTTGTGCGGGGTATTATAGAGCATGAAATGCAGGGTGAGGTTATCCTGTATAACGATAATGGCGCGGTGATTGAGTGCCGTTTTGCACTCAGGAATGATGACGAAATTTAATCCTGCCCTAGTGCTTTGGACCACCAGGATAAATGATAATTCTTGTCATGGGAAAGTTCAAGTTCCCCTTACACTTTATGCCCTATTAAGCGTAAAAGTGTAAAGGTAAAAAGCAAAGTTCCAAAATCTTGTCCTTGTCACAGCTTTATAACGACGGTATCACGGTGTTTGTCATTCAAGGGGGCTATAATGACAATACGGTTGGGTAAGTCAGTATACTCAATCAAAACACAGAATCTGGAGGAAAAAAATGATGAGGAATATATTGAGAGGTGTTGTTGGATGTGCGTTGCTTGGTATTTTGCTGGCCGGTTGTAGCGGCGGTTCTCCTTCGTCCGATAAGGGCGATTTCAGTGGAGATCTTGCCATCTCCGGTGCATGGGCATTGTACCCGATGGTGGTGCGTTGGAGTGAGGAGTTTCAAAAAGTATATCCTGATGTACAATTTGATGTCTCTGCGGGAGGGGCCGGTAAAGGGATGGCTGATGTCTTAGGCGGCGCGGTGGATATTGGCATGGTTTCCCGCGATATTCAACAGGCTGAAATAGATCAGGGTGCATTTTGGGTGCGTGTGACCCGTGATGCTGTGGTGCCTACCATCAGCGCTGATAATCCCTATTTAGCCCAGCTCCAGGCTCGAGGGGTCACTCAGGCAACTTTAAAAGGTATCTGGCTTGGTGAGATCAAAACCTGGGGGGAGGCCCTCGGTGATGCGAGTATTACGGACGAAATTCACGTTTATACCCGTTCAGATGCGTGTGGTGCAGCGGATACCTGGGCTGCCTATTTGGGGGATTACAAGCAAGAAGATCTGCAAGGGGTAGCCGTCTATGGCGATCCTGGTTTGGCCAGTGCTGTAGCCCCAGATGCATTGGGGATTGGTTTCAACAATCTTAACTTTGCCTATGATGCGGATAGCGGTAAACCGGTGGCAGGGTTGGAAGTTCTGCCTTTGGATCGGGACGCAAACGCGCAACTTGACGCGGGGGAGGCTTTCTATACGACTAAAACCGATCTGATGGCAGCTATCTCCGACGGTCGCTATCCTTCGCCCCCTGCACGCGCGCTTAACCTTGTCACGAAAGGCCAACCGAGTGATTTGACTTTGGCCTTTATCCGTTGGATATTGAATGATGGACAGGCATTTGTCGAAGAAACCGGTTATCTTTCTCTCACATCGGCAGAATTAGAAGCCGAGTTGGCGAAGCTAAAATAAATCATGAGGCGACAGGCACACATTCGGCGCTTGAAAAATTGGACGGCCGGACAGGTCATGGGCGTGCTGACCGCTCTCTCCGCGCTCCTGGTGGTTGTGATTGCGTTAGCACTATTCATACGTGCTCGTCCGTTGTTGGATATCCAACCTTTGGGGAAGTTATTAACATCTTCAAATTGGCATCCGTTACGCGGTGAGTTTGGTTTTTTACCTTTTATCGTTGGCACCCTCGTTGTGACGCTTTTGGCGATGGTTTTGGCGGTGCCTCCGTGTTTGTTGTCCGCAATTTATTTATCCGAATACGCGCCGCTACGTTTGCGGCAGAGTTTTAAGCCGGTCATAGATCTGTTAGCGGGTATTCCTTCGGTAGTATATGGGGTGTGGGGGACACTGACGGTGGTCCCCCTCATCCGGGATTATGTCACCCCCTGGACGGGGAAGTATCTGGGATTTATTCCCCTATTCGCTGCCGGCAATCCTACCGGTTATGGGATACTTGCCGGCAGTGTCGTATTGGCCGTGATGGTTTTTCCGATCCTCATTTCTGTGATGGAAGAGGTTATCCGTGCAGTTCCTTACGGGATGCGTGAAGCTGCACTGGCCTTGGGCGCTACGCGCTGGCAGATGATCAAAGGTGTTGTCTTGCGCCGCGCATTGCCAGGCGTGATTGCTGCCATTGTTTTGGGCTTCTCGCGCGCTTTCGGCGAGACAATGGCCGTGATGATGGTGACCGGCAATGTTCCCCAGATGCCACGCTCTATCTTTGATGCTGCTTACACTTTGCC
>JAFGFI010000385.1 GCA_016931185.1 Anaerolineae bacterium | reverse complement strand
GCGCATTGCGGGGGAGACCTTGCCGGCGTTTGGATATACACCCGCGCAGATCGACGAGATTCAGGCCATTATCTTGGCGACGCAAATGCCCCAGTCTCCTACAACTTTCTTACAGCAATTGATGTGCGACGCGGATTTAGATTCCATAGGGCGCGATGATTATCTTGATACCAGTTATCACTTGCGCGACGAACTCGCGGCGCACGGAACATACGTTCCTTTAGAGACGTGGTACCAGCGGCAAGCACATTTCTTGAAAACTCACGAATTCTTCACTGAAGTTGCCCGCACCTTGCGGGATAGGAAGAAGCGGGAGAATATCGCGCTGTTGGAACGACTGTTGGCAGAGCAGAGATGACAGGGTGACAAAATTATAACGGCAGCGAAAAAATAAACTTGCTCCCTATACCCTGATCCCCCGGTTCTACCCAGATGCGGCCGCCATGTCCCTGGACGACGAGCTGGCAGAAGGTGAGGCCCAGTCCAAAGCCGCGGCGTCGGGGTTTGTCGCCCGCGACTTGGGCGAATCGTTCGAAGATGCGCTCGCGTTCTTCTTGCGGGATGCCAGATCCGGTATCGTTGATGCTAATCAGTGCATAATTATCTTTGCGTTCTGCTGCCAATGTGATTGTGCCTCCGTTAGGTGTGTACTTGATCGCGTTATCAATGAGATTGGTCAATACGCGGTCAATCTTCGGCTCGTCAAGCATCACCTCTGGCACATCTTCGCCAACGCGCGTGGTAAAAGTGATCTCGTGCAGGGTCAGGGTGGGCATCAATCGTTGTCCTGCTTTCTCCATCAAGGGGAGTAGGGGGGTGGGAGCCATGTCATAATGTTCCTGGCCTGATTCTAAGCGGGCGACGTCCAATAAGGCATCTACCAGGAGTTGCATCCGCGCGCTGGCAGCTTTGGCGGCGTCCAGCAACTTCTGATTTTCTTCCACCACTTCCTCCGGCAATACCATCGTTAGCAGGTGGATGACGCCGTTGACCACACCCAAGGGGTTGCGTAGATCGTGGATGATAAAGTTACTGGTTTCCTCGCGCAGTCGTTGCAGTTCAAGCAATTCTTTCTTCTCATTGCGCAGTTGGGAGACCTGCTTGATGAGCCGTTGGCCGACCTGTGTATCTACATCGCGCACGGTGTCGGCGGCGCGCAGGCGCGCACTCAACGAGGCCATAATGCTCATACCAATAGAGGGATTGTAGACCAGCAATTCCTGGAAACTATCCCGGCTGATCTTGAGCATTCGCGTGCTTTCGATTGCGACGATGGAGGCCGAGCGGGGACGATCTTCCAGCAGCGCCATTTCACCGATGATTTCACCTGGCCCCCGGTAAGCCAGGATGGTCGGTGTGTTGGAATCCCCTTTGAAGACAACGACCTTGCCCGCGCGCAGCAGATACATCGCGTCTCCCCTATCACCTTCCTGGAAGATGAATTCACCCTGGGCATGGTTCTCTTCTTCCATCAGCCTGTTCAACTGTTGGCGGTCAATCGAGGCTAACAAGTCGAGAAAATAAGAATCCGGCGCATTGGCAAATAACTCCGCCGTCGCCGGTTGCGTGGCTAGCAAATTATCAAGTTCCTCTGTGGATAACATTCGACGCTCCATTTGAGCCTCCTACATTTGCCGGTAGTCAACACCAGACTATGTTTCTTTCCTTTAAATTTACAATACTTTTGCAATATTTGGGTTACAATTTCGTTAAAGGATTTGGATGTGCTGCATCAGGAAGCACGTCAAACGCCAGGTGGTAAGCCGCAGAAGCTCCTTGTCACCTTGTCACCCTTTCACCCTCATTCCTCTGCTCCTCTACTGCTGCATATACCGTTTGATCTCCTGATTCACGGTGACATGTTCCAAAAATACCCGCCGCGCTTCTTCATCAGTGATCCGATCCGCTTGTTCTACCATCGCATGATAGGCTTTTTGTAGATAGGTTTCTGTTTCAGGGTCTGCGCGGGCGGCCAGTACCCGGTAGTGGTTCAAATAGATTTGTTGAATTTCTCCTACATTCTGTTGCTCAACCAGCAAAGTGAGTGCTTCTTCCGATACGGTCAGTGCATCATCTAATGCACCCAGGCAAAGATACACCTGTCCCATGGCCGAGAGATCGGAAATAATCTCGGTCTTTAACCCCAAGCGCGTGTGAATTTCGAGCGCTTGCCGGAAGTATTCCTGCGCGCGCGCGCATTGATTTTGACTCAAGGAGGCCAATCCAAGCCCGTGGAGCGAATAACTGACCCCGCGTTCGTCATTGATCTGCTGCCGTAATTCCAGCGACTGTTGGAACGCTTGCTCGGCTTCAGGATAATCGCCCAGATATGTGCAAGCCATTCCGATGCCATGCAGCGTGAATCCTTGCCCTAGACGATCCCCACCGCGCGTTTTCATCTCCAGGGCCTCTTGAAATTGTTGGAGAGCCAGTTCATACTGGCCCATCCGGTGTGAGACGCGCGCGGCATTGGTCAAATGGATGCTTTCCTGGTACCAGTCTTTGCGCTTGCGGGCCATCTCGAGGGCGTGCGTGTGGTGCCGCGCGGCGTCGCTGTAATTTCCGGTCATAAAGTCAATCATGCCCAGGTACATCATACTCCACGCTTCACCTTCTGCATCGTTGGCCTGCTGTCGCAGCACAACGGCTTTTTCCAGGGGTTCACGGGCTTCATCGTAGTCACCCCGGACGTAATTCAGCACACCTATAGTGTTGAGGGCGGCAGCCTGTCCGGCGGGGTCCTCTAACGTCATCTTGATCGCCAGGGCCTCGCGGGCAGTTCCTTCGGCTTCGGTATACCGCCCTGTGGTGTAGTAGAAATCAGCCAGGATATTGAGTGCATCCGAGTGACGTCCGGCGTCGCCCTGTGTCTGGGCTAACGAAAGCATTGTGGTTAAATCGTTGTATCGCTCGGTCTGTTGTCCCCATAAGCCGTAAATTTTTTGTCGTTGAGCCAGGATATCGAAGCGCTTTTCCCAGCCTCCCCCGGCCCCATTGCCCGTGGGGATAGCAGACTCAGCGCCCAGCCGCCCCAGTAGGTCACTGTAGTGCTGCATCGCTGTCTCATTGGCAAACTTAGCCTGGGCTACGCGCCCGGCCATTTCCAGGTAAATGATGGCTTTTTGCGCGTCGTTGCTGCGGTGGAAATGGTAGGCCAACAAATCGCATGCCTGTTCATATTTTCCGACAAAACTTTCTTCCAGGATTTCGCCGATCTGGCGATGGAATTGCTGGCGGCTTTGTACCAGCAGGCTATCGTAAGCGACTTCTTGCACCAGCGCGTCTGGAAAAGCATAGGCCATCTCGCTGCCGGTGGAAACCGGCCCGGTATCTACCGGGCGGATGAGGCCGCTGCGCTCTAATTGTGCCAGCCAGGCGTCAAGCTGTGCCTCTGCTTTTGCCAGACTGCGCAACATTCCCACCTGGAAGCGTCGCCCGATAACGGCCGCCATCTGTAATGCACGACGTGCATCCTCGGTCAACCGGTCAATACGAGCCACAATAGCAGCCTGCAATGTGCCGGGCACGGTGATGTGACGAATTTTGCCGGTGACTTCCCATTCTCCCCCTTGCGAAGCAGGAACAACGGCTCCACTATCGATCAAAGAGCGTACAACTTCTTCCAGGTAGAAGGGATTGCCGGCGGCCTTATCGAGAATTTCTCGTTCGGTATCTGCGTCGAACGTTGCCCCGGGCAGCAACTTGCTCAGGAGTTCGCGGCTGTCGGTATCCGAGAGGGGCGCAAGGCGTACTTCGGTATAGCGATGGAGGAATGCGCTGGCAGCCCGGTCGCGCAGTCGCCAACACCCCTTATCGTGGCGCGCGCGGAAGATGAGCCAGAAGAGCAGCGGCACGTGATCGGTCACCGCGAGCAGGTCTTCTACCAGTGATAGCGACGCCTCATCCGCCCAATGCAGGTCGTCCAGGGCAATAACGATGGGACGGCGGCGGGCAGCGGCGGAGAAGAATTCCCGCGCTGCCCAGAAGGTCTGTTTCTGGCGCACACTGGGGTCAAGTTCTGCCACCCACTGTGCCCATTCGCCTTCCAGTTCCAGCCCGATCAGGTGGGCCAGGAAAGGGATAGCTTCGCGGGCGGTTTCTTTACCCAGCAGGTCTTCGCCCCGCTCCCATAACGCGAAAAGGATGTCATCAGAACTGGCGTCGCGTTCTAACCCAAGTACCCCCTGGAAGACCTGGACGGCCAACCAGTAGGTCATCTGCTCGCTGAAGGAAAGTGATTGTCCCTCAAGCCATAGCAAATTAACATCCTGACTTTGAGCTTCATTGAGCAGCCAATCGCGCATTTCACGCGTGAGCCGGGATTTGCCCAGACCACTGTTGCCGATAACGGACACGATCTGCCCTCTTTGGCGCAGTAGTTCTTGAGTACACGTTTTGAGCGTTTGCAGGGCTTCATCGCGCCCGGTCAAAGGCGATTCTCCAAAGTCCAATCCGCGTGTGCGCCCGATCTCCTCGCGGCGCTCCAGCACCTCGAACGTGTGAATGAGGATCTCTTTGCCCTTGACCTTAATTTTGCCCAGGTCTTTGAGTTCAAAGAAAGCGGTGACGTGTTCTTGAGTTTTCTTGCTGATGTAGATTTGTTGCCAGCCCGCATTCGACATCAGGCGCGCGGCCATGTTGATGTCGTCACCCATCAGCGTGTATTCCTGTCGCAGGGCGGGCGCGCCCGCGTTGCCGGCGAAGAGGTGTCCGGTGTTGATGCCAATGCGCTGGCGGAACCGGTAGATGCCGGATGGCGTCTGCAGAGCCGAGAAGTTTTTGCGGACAGCTTCTTGCATTTCGAGCGCGGTATACACGGCCCGTACCGGATCATCTTCATGCGCGAACGGCGCGCCGAAGAAGATAACCAGCCGGTCACCTACGGCATATTGATCCATGCGTGCGACCATACCCTCATATTTCTCCACCACTTCAACCATGTAGACAAAGTAAGCATTGAGTTGATCTATGATCAGTTTGGGCTGGCTATTACCCAGGTCTTCGATAAGATCGCTGATGCCGACATAATTGGCGAACATCACGGTCACCGGGCGATGTTCTGGAGTGATATGTGTGATGGTGTGCGCATCGCCATGATTGGTGACAATGCGCGAGATCAGTTCCGCCGAGAGGTAGGCAGTAAGACAGTTGAGACGTTCAACCAGGTAAGTAATCTGCGCCTGGATATCGCCTTCTGGGGGTTCTGCAAGGGCCGGCCGGGCCAGGGAGCCAAGTTGGGCGCGGGGAACCCAGCGCACCAGGGAAAAATGTTCATCGGGTTGCCGGGTGACAGGTTCAATCTCAATTTGATCGGCTACCAGTTCGAGAGCCTCTCTGGTAATTGCGACTTCACCGGGATAGGCATGTCCCTCGGCTTGTTCTGCCATATTAACGGTATGCCCGGTGGTGATGTAGGCCATCGTGCCGTAGCGTCCCAGCTCAGGACGGGGCTTTGTGCCGATGTGAGCCGCGAAATATGGCCCGGCGGAAATGCCGCACTTGATTTTTAGAGCCTGTGTGCCCCCTGGGACTTCAATGCTGGCGAACTTATCTTGTTGCATGATGGTCTGCATAGCCAGGGCGGCCTGGCAAGCTTGCAGTACACCCATCATCATTTCGTCATCAGATTCCGTCGGGAAGAGGCCCAACATCGCGTCGCCGCCGAATTTGAGCAGGGAGCCGCCATGTTCAAAGAGCGCGGTAACCAACTCGGAAAAGAGCATATTGATGATGTCCATAATACGTTCCGCGCCTGCCTGTCCCAGGGCTTTGAATTTTTCAGAGAGGGGCGTGAAGCCTGATACATCCCCGAATAAAAACACACCCCGGTACATCCCGCCCGCCGGTGAACCGGCAGGTTGCGGTTCCAGAACAACGGGAAGGGGTAAGTAAGTCTTGACGGTAGTAAGCAGCGTACTCAAGTGGTCCCGTACCTGGATGAAATGCCGGTCGGTAGGCCGGCGTTCTAGCGGCTCGTAAATGTCAGGAGGAAGGTAGCGCTGAAGAGAAGGGAGCATATCTTTGAGGGGACGAGGTGTAGGAAGCGAGGGCGCAAGAGAGCTTGGGGGCAGGAGTGTCGCAGCAGC
This sequence comes from Anaerolineae bacterium, assembly GCA_016931185.1. GTDB lineage: Bacteria > Chloroflexota > Anaerolineae > B4-G1 > SLSP01 > JAFGFI01. The sequence continues at coordinate 6,385 of JAFGFI010000385.1, read as the reverse complement.
AGGAGAGCGAGGGAGCGGGGAAGCGGGGGAAGCGGATGGGATAGAGGGGCGAAGGGGCTGAGGCGTGGGAGCGTCGGGGGATATTTGCTGCGATGGGATCTGTTGGGGGGATGTGGCGGAGACGACGGGCGCGGCGGTGAGAGGGCGGAGAACCGGCGCGCCACAATGGTAGCAGTAACGGGCCTCTGGCGGGAGCAGCGTGTAACAGGTTGTACACAGCACGGCATTCAGCAAAGCGTGCCCACAATTCATACAAAAACGGGCCTGGGGCGGGTTTAGGTTTCCGCAATAGGGACACTGTATCATAATTTTACTCCTGACGACGTTATGGATTCTTCTAATCCAGGGCTTTTGAAACGCATCCTTTTAATTTACGCCATACCTTTGTAGCTTTCTAGAAGATGCAAATACTTTGTAACCGTTTGGTTTTGTGAGCAATTACCGTTTTCTGTCACCCGTTCCAGACAGAAACGCGAGTTTGAGGGCGTTTTTTCGTTGGCGGGCGTAGCCCGCCAACGAAAAAACACCTCTTGCCTGCGGCTTTAGCCGCTTTGCTGCCGTCAATGGCGCCGTTTACTCACAAAACTAAACGCATACAATACTTTCACTTTGATTGTATAGCACTTTGGAGACTTTGCCAATAATATGAGCGGAGTGCATTGTTGGAAAATATGAGTATAATTTTTTTATTCATATTATTGGAGGATAAAATGAACGGCTATACAGGAAAAATCTTGAAGGTGGATTTGACTCACAAGACACTGGCAATTGAGGAACCCGATGAACTGTTCTACCGGCGTTATGTCGGTGGCGCGGGGTGGGTGGCGTATTACTTGCTCAAAGATGTGCCTGCCGGGGCCGACCCACTCGGTCCGGAGAACGTGTTAATTTTCGCCGGTGGGCCGATGACCGGCGTCCCTGTCGCCGGCGCGGGGCGCAGTGTGGTGGGCGCAAAGTCGCCCCTCACAGGCGGCTATGGCGAGGCTGACGTGGGGGGCTTCTTCGGCGCGGAGATGCGGCGCGCGGGATTTGACGCTGTAGTCGTGTACGGCAAAGCCGAAACCCCCGTCTATCTGTGGTTGCATGAGGGAGAGGCTGAACTGCGACCTGCCGGTCACCTCTGGGGCATGACGACGGCGGATTGCCAGGAGACGGTACGCGCGGAGGTGGGTGAGAAAATGGCACGGTTGGCCCTTATCGGGCCGGCAGGCGAAAAGCTGGTGCGCTATGCGTGCGTGATTAATGACCTCAAGCACGCGGCGGGTCGCACAGGGATGGGGGCCGTAATGGGATCCAAAAATCTCAAGTGCGTGGTTGCGCGTGGTAAGACGCCGGTGCCCGTCGCCGATGACGCGGGCGTGAAAGCGTTGTCGGCCTATATGCGCGATAACTGGAAGGAAATGGCCTGGAATATGCACCTGATGGGAACACCGGGGGGATTGACCGGCTTGAGCGCGCGCGGCGCGTTGCCTACCCGTAACTTCCAGGATGGGCAGTTCGAGGGCGCGGATAAGATCGGCGGTGAAGCGATGAATGAGACGGTCTTGATTGAACGTGGCGGGTGTTTTGCATGCCCTATTCGCTGTAAGCGCGTAGTCAAAGTGGACGACCACGATTATCAAGTAAGTCCTATCTATGGCGGGCCGGAATATGAGACGTTGGGCGCGTTTGGCTCCAACTGTGGTGTGGATGACCTGCGGGCGGTGTGCAAAGCCAATGAGATTTGCAATGCTTACGGGTTGGATACAATTTCTACTGGGATGGCGGTCTCATTTGCGATGGAATGTTTTGAGAATGGACTGTTGGCGCCAGAGGATACCGGTGGTCTTGATCTGCATTTTGGCAACGGCGCGGCAATGGTGGCGCTGACACAGCAGATCGCAGATCGCATCGGCCTGGGAGATTTGTTGGCCGAGGGTACCGATCACGCGGCGGCCCAGATCGGCAATGGGGCCGAGATGTTTGCCATCAACGTGAAGGGCCAACCGTATCCTATGCACGAGTGCCGCACGCGCCATGGCCAGGCGTTAGGATATGCCGTCTCTCCTACGGGCGCAGATCATATGCACAATTTTTGGGATGAGGGATTGGCGCGGGAGCCGGTGGGCGAGGGGATGCGCGCTCTGGGGATTTATACGGCTGTTCCTACAACCGAACTCAACGCCGCTAAGGTTCACGCGTATACGGTCACCGTTAACGGGCAGTGGTTGAGCAATATGATCGGCCACTGTATGTTCGTTCCCTGGTCCCGAGAACAGTTGGTGGAATTAATTCGTACCATCACGGGTTGGAAGACCAATCTCTGGGAATTACTCAAGAGCGCGGAGCGCAGTGTGACCATGATGCGCGTTTTCAATATGCGCGAGGGTATCACGCGGGCCGATGATGTATTGCCCAAGCGGATGGCTACCCATCATGTCAGGGGTACGCTCAATGAAATGCCGGTGAAGCCTGAGGTGTTGGATGAGGCCGTGGGGCTTTTCTATGGTATGATGGGCTGGGATACCGAGACCGGCGCGCCCACGCGGGCGAAACTGGCAGAGTTAGATATTGCCTGGGTGGGAGCGGGTTAGAAATTAAAAACAGGAGGGGAAATTGAATATTGAAATACATCCCCCAAAAATATTGATAAAACTTTTATATTTAATTCTGGGCCTCTTATTGGCGAATGTGATTGTCATATTAGCTCAACTGTATATTGCGTATGATTATATACGTTGGCTTCCCATTCAAACACTGCTGCGCTTATTTGACTTTAGTATGGAAATGAACATTCCCACGCTTTATTCGTCATTTGCGCTCGTCATTGCCGGGGTATTGCTTGCCGTGATTGCTTCGCTCCATCAAAGACAGGGGGAGAGCTATTTACCCTGGGTAGGCCTGGCATTGATATTCCTGTTTTTATCCGTTGATGAATTAGCAGGAATTCATGAGATTTTGACCGAGTTTGTTAGAGAATCGCTGAACACATCGGGGCTCCTTTTTTATGCTTGGGTCATTCCTTACGGCATTGCCCTCATAGCCTTTGTGGGAATATATTTTAGGTTTATCTTGCGACTGCCGAGAAAAACAATGGTTTTATTTGTCGCCTCAGGTGCGATTTTTGTTATAGGGGCCATTGGCTTTGAACTACTCGGCGGCAGGTATGCCGATTTATACGGAGTTTCGCGAGCAAATTCAAACTACCTGACGTATGCATTTTTCTATACATGTGAGGAGCTTTTTGAGATGCTTGGGATTGTAGTTTTTATATACGCGTTATTATCGTATATAACAGGTCAATTCAAGTATCTCACAATAACGATACATGAATGAGGATTGGAATGATGCGTTTTTTACTTTCAAGGAGATCAAACCATGTTGAAATTTGAACCTACCTGGGAATCGTTGGCGCAGTATGAGGTGCCGCAATGGTATCTCGACGCCAAATTTGGCATCTTCATTCACTGGGGGGTGTATGCCGTCCCGGCTTTCGGCAATGAGTGGTATCCGCGCAATATGTATTTGCAGGGAACTAGGGAATTTGAGCATCATGTGGCGACTTATGGGCCACAGTCGGAATTCGGCTATAAAGACTTCATCCCTATGTTCAGGGCTGAGGCCTATGATCCCGATGCCTGGGCGCAACTTTTCAAGGAGTCTGGGGCGAAGTTTGTTGTCCCGGTGGCCGAACACCACGATGGTTTTGCGATGTACGATACGGCTCTGTCCGGCTGGTGCGCGGCGAAGATGGGGCCAAAGCGCGATCTTATCGGCGATTTAGCTGCGGCAGTACGGAAACATGGGATGGTCTTCGGCCTTTCTAGCCATCGCGCGGAGCACTGGTGGTTTATGAATGGCGGGAAGATGTTTGACTCCGACGTGCAAGACCCACTGTATGCGGATTTCTACGGCCCGGCACAACCGCACGATGCGGAGTGGAAGAGTCTGGATTGGCAGCCGCGTCCCCATGCCCAATATCTCGACGACTGGCTGGCCCGTACCTGTGAGTTGGTGGATAAATACCATCCCCAACTCGTCTGGTTCGATTGGTGGATTGAACAGACGGTGTTCAAGCCTTACCTGCAAAAATTTGCCGCCTATTACTACAACCGGGGTATAGAATGGGGAAAGGGTGTCGCCATTAACTACAAAAATGATGCCTTCCCTCCGGAGACTGCTGTTTACGATATTGAGCGCGGCCAACTTAAAGATATCAATCCACGCTTCTGGCAGACGGATACCTCTGTATCCAAGAACTCGTGGGGCTATATTACCCATCACGACTACAAGACCGCGGGCGACATCGTCGGGGATTTGGTGGACATCGTGAGCAAGAACGGCGCGTTGCTGTTAAATATCGGCCCGCGGCCTGACGGTACAATCCCGGAGCCGGAAGTGGCGTTGCTGCGTGACATCGGGCGCTGGCTTGCGATTAACGGCGAGGCCATCTATGGCACGCGCCCGTGGACGCGCTATGGCGAGGGGCCAACGGAAGTGCCGGAGGGGGGGGGTACCGATACGAAACGCGCAGCTTATACCGGCGCGGACGTGCGTTTTACGACAAAGGGTGATGTACTTTACGCCCTCTCCCTGGGTTGGCCGGAGAATGTGTGGTGTATCCAATCCCTTAGCTCAGAAACCGGTAAAGTTGCCGACGTAGCTCTGCTTGGCAGCGATGTTCCCCTGATGTGGACGCAGGATAACGGAGGTTTAACCATCCACCCCCCCATGTGTAGGCCCTGTGACCACGCGTATACTTTCAAAATTGTTTTTGAGTAGCGTGTTTCGCTCTCATAGGATGCGCCGGCGATGGGATAGATTAAGGAAGAAACCGGGATTTGAAGAACCCCCCGGTTTCAGAAGGTTGGCTATGAACAAGGAATGTGAACAACTCACGGACCGGCACAATTCGCGTGCCTATATTCGTGAACTGGCCCTCCAGGTTGCCGAGATCGCCGCGAGCAAAGAGAACGCGGCGATCCAACAGCGCTGGCGGGATGTCAATGCCCTGCGCAAGCCCGACCGCGCTCCGGTGTGGTGCCGTCCTGTGGGCGCGTGGGATGAAATTCTGCCCGGCACAGACTTGAAGTGTGCTGATTCCTGGTTGCGCGGGTTGGAAATCCACTTCCGCCGCATCCTGATCAAGCACGACATCGGGGATGATTCCCCTGTTATGCCCTGGTTCCCTGTGCCGGCGGTGTTCGATAAAACACCGCCCAACGTCTGGGGCGTGGACATTGCGCATCACGATTCCGGGGTTGCGGGCGGCGCGTGGGCTTACGATCCCCCGCTAAAATCTGAGGCAGATTTTGATAAGTTACGCCTGCCCACGTTTACCTATAACCCAGCGAAGACCCAGGCGCATCTTGAGCGTGTTCATGACATTGTCGGTGATATTCTGCCGGTGAAACTTGTGTGTGATGCACCTCTGACGGCCACGTTAGGTATCATTGCTGCCGATTTACGCGGGTTGACGCCTATGATGCTGGATATGGCCGCCAACCCGGCATGGATGCACCGGCTGATGGGGTATTTGCGCGATGCTGTGTTAGGGGTCATGGCCCAGGTTGCGGCGACGGGACTGCTCACGCCCAATAATGACGGGCCGATGATTTGCAGCGATCCGTTGAATGAGACTTGCGCTGCCGGGAGTGCAATCGGCTACCGGCAGATGTGGGTGATGGCGAATAGCCAGGAATTCGACCCGGTTTCTCCCAGGATGTGGCGCGAGTTCTGTCTTGAATACCAACGGCCTATTATTGAACAGTTTGGATTGAGTGCGTATGGTTGTTGTGAGAACTTGACCCGGAAGATTGAAGGTGTCCTCTCGCTGTCCAATCTGCGCATTTTTGTGTGCAGCGCGTGGACCAATCTTGAAAAGGTGCAGGAAGCTGTGGGCCAGAACTACGTCATTATGTGGCGGCAGAAGGCCGGCGATGTGGTGTTTCCCGATGACATCAAGACGCTCCGGCGCGATTTGGAGCGCGGCGCTCGACAATTACAGGGCTTCTATTACCAGATTGTGTTGCGCGAATTACAGACCCTGAGCGGGCATCCACAGCGTCTGCATGAGTGGACGCGCATAGCGAAAGAGATGGCGGCGAAGTATTCCTGAATAAAAGATATTTTTTCATTTAAGGAATTCATCATTAACGGCTGGCCGTTCACCAGCAGTGAGATGAAAATTTAAGAAGAAACCAAGTTTTCAAAGGGCTTCACAATTTGTCAATTTTAAATTTGCCAATTTTCGATTTTCAAGGGAATTACCTATTAACGCGGTGCGTTCACCAGCAGTAGGATGAAAATTGAATCCGTAATTTTCTACCGTACATTAACAGCGCAGCGAGAAGGTTGAAACCAGAACAAGACCGGGCAGGGTAAGTCTTTCTTCAGACAGTATTTG
>JAFGFI010000384.1 GCA_016931185.1 Anaerolineae bacterium | reverse complement strand
TCGGAGTGTGTTTGCCAATCATAACGTTATTTCTGATAACCAGGCTGAAGAGCGCGGTGGGGGGCTTTATATATCCGGAAGCGCAACTAAGCTCAGTTCTCTTAGCGTCTTCAATAACCACGCTGAGCAGAGCGGTGGGGGTATGTTCTTCTATAATAGTACAGATCAGCTTCGGGAAAGTATAGTTGCTACCAATACTGCTATTCACGAGGGAGGGGGCATATATGTATCCTCGTCCAATGCTCTCACACTCACACATAATAGTGTTTTTAATAATAATGCTCGAATTGATGGGGGGGGACTGTATTTACGTTCTAGTCCTGTCACACTTGATCGCAATATAATTGTTGGCAATATTGCCCGCGACCATGGTGGCGGTTTGTTGCTGGAGAAGAGCGATGCTTCACTGAAAAATACCGTTGTTGTTGATAACGAAGCAGGGGTTAATGGCGCCGGTTTATATATCGAAGCTTGCGCGCCTCGGTTAGTCCATTCGACTATTACTCATAATGCTGGGGGTGATGGTACAGGTATCTACGTCACTGATGATGGATGGGGTACATATAGTAATGTGGCTTTGACGAATACGATCCTGATTGGATATCAGTTAGGTATTGTCGTCACAAAAGACAATCGCGTTAGCTCAAATGCTACCTTGTGGGGGACCCAGCAATCAATCTTTTGGGGAGGTGAGGGTACTCTTGATAGGAGCAATGATGTTTGGGGAGATGCAGTTCTTGTTGATACCTATCATATTATTGCCGGTAGTGCAGCATTGGAGGCCGGTGTGGTTACTGAGATAAGAAATGATATAGATGGTGAGCCACGTCCTTATCAAGAGCCTGATCTGGGGGCTGATGAGTATTGGCCTGCCGGTAGTCTTAAGTATGCCTACTTGCCCTTAGTAACCGCTAAATATTGACAATGTTAGTTGCTTATCTGCCGTTCTGGATCAGTTGAGGACAGACCAGAACGGCAGAGTGATCATAACCGCCTGATCTGTGTAGGAGAAGGTATGAAAGTTGTGCGAAAGTTGGATGAGTGTGTATGGCGAGAATTTGTGAACCAACATTCTGAGAGTAATGTGTTTCACACTCCTGAGATGTTTCAGGTATTTGCGCATACCGAAGGTCATCGTCCTACTTTGTGGGCTACTGTTAGCAATGATGGGCATGTTTTGGCACTGTTATTACCGGTGCAAATTACGTTGTTTAATGGCCTGTTACGTTGTTTGACCACACGCGCGGTCGCTTATGGCAGTGTACTTTGCGCGCCCTGTAAGGAAGGACAGGAGGCCTTGACTAAGTTGTTGTACGCTTATAGGTATGAAATGCGGGGGAGTTTACTTTTTACCGAGTTGCGCAATTTATCTGATATGAGTGTGATTCAACCGCTCTTACACGACTACGGGTTTGTTTATGAGGACCACTTGGATTTTCTTGTTGATTTGCAAAGACCCATTGAGGAAATATGGAGCAGTTTGGATAGCAATGTCAGGACCAATGTTAGAAAGGCGCGCCGTATGAATGTCATGGTTAAGGATGTCACTTCATTGGAAGAAGTATCTAGCGCCTATGAGGTGTTGGCAAATGTGTATGAGCGTATCCAGGTACCGTTAGCTCCTTATTCTTTGTTTGCGACAGCTTTTGATGTTTTACATTCGCGAGGTATGATCAAGCTTTTGATGGCCTATGTGGATGATGCTTGCGTTGCTGTTGCTGTTCGTCTACTTTATAATGGCTTGATCCATGCCTGGTATGCTGGCGCGCTTGGAGATTACAGTAAGTATAAGGCTAATGATTTGCTTAACTGGTATATGATAGAATGGGGTGCGCAAAATGGTTTTAAGTTTTTTGATTTCGGTGGCGCGGGTAGGCCAGATCAAGATTATGGACCCCGAAAATTTAAGGCGAAGTTTAACGGCGCCTTGATTAACTATGGGCGCAATATTTGTGTCCATCGTCCACTCTATCTGCGCTTAAGTCAGTGGGGATATCAGGTGTATCGCCGTTACTTTATTGGGAATTGAAGTTATATTATGAATACACTCTACCTATTATATGAACTTTTAGCCGCATTGCGTCGCATCCGTTGGCCGGCCGGCCGGCTGGTTGCCTATCAGGGTGTTCGCTTGCGCGAGTTAGTGCACCACGCTTATGAAAACGTACCCTATTATCGGGAACTGTTTGATAAAGCTGGCGTTCGTCCGGCAGATATACGTACACCGGATGATTTGCGTCTTCTTCCTGTAACGACTAAGGTCACTTTGCAAAGTTTGCCATCCGAGGCGCTGTTAGCTCGCAATCTTGATGCCAGTGCTTTTGTGAAGGAACTGACCAGTGGCTCCACCGGGCGGCCTTTCACAATCTGGCATACGCAACGCGAGCGGATTCGCAAGTCTGCCCTTTATATGCGTATGTACCTGCAGGTGGGGTTGCGTGTGACTGACCAACAGGTATGTGTTACGGAAGAGCGCGGACAACATGCCCACCGGCAGTGGTTGAAAACACTTGAGGCTTTGATTGGCCAGGGAGGACAGGGACATCGTCGTTGGCCCTTGTCGCTCATAGGTGGGCGATCTTTTGTCCCGGTGTTTGATAGTGTAGATAGCCAAATTGACCAGTTGGTTCGTTTGCAGCCTGATTTTCTTTTGGGGTTTCCTTCAGCTTTGCGTCCTATAGCTGAAGCTGTGCAAGAGCGGGGAGAATCCCGCATTCGCCCACGTGTGGTGTGTACATCGGCTGAAGTGCTGGATCTCGAGACACGCCAGCACATCAAGACTGCCTTTGGAGCGCCTGTATTGAATTTATACAGCAGTATGGAGTTTGGCAATATTGCGTGGCAGTGTCCTCACTGTGGCGCGATGCATATCAATGCAGATTCATTCGTTGTTGAGGTTGTGAGCCAGGATGGAACTCCGGTTGCTCCTGGTGAAATTGGCACTTTGGTATGCACTGATTTTAATTCCCATGCGATGCCCTTCATCCGTTATGCTGTGGGGGATATGGGAACGCCCACGGAAGCAGTGGTCGCTTCCGGACATCCATGCCCGCGTTATGTTTTCCCTACGATGGGACCGGTACAAGGTCGCATTGTAGACCGGGTCCGGCGACCGGATGGCGTCGTTATCTCGCCTTATCAATTCACATGTAGCCTTGAGCTTGTTCCCGGCGTTGCGCAGTATCAGGTCTGCCAGGAGACTTTGGACAGGGTCATAGTTCGCGTTGTGCCCGGACGCGACTTTGTCCAGCCGGACGCCACGGGTGAGTTGTTGGCGCGCTGCCGTGAAATCCTGGGGGTAGACGTAGCTGTGACTGTGCAGGTTGTGGATGCAATCCCCCGTGAACCTTCTGGAAAGTTCCGCGTTGTCAAGTCAGAAATCTAACATGGGCCTAACATATTGGAGTTAATCGAAATGGCAAAATCAGAATCAGTGAATCGCAAATATCATTGTATGGTAGTCCATAATCACTATCCCCGAGGTGAAACTCGTGTCCAGCGAGAGGCGGAGGCATTGCTGAGACGTAACTACGATGTGGATATTATCTGTTTGCGTGGGAAAACAGAACAGGCTGTTGAAATGGTTAATGGCGCGCGGGTCATCAGGCTGCCGGTGCGTTATAAGAATCATAAGTGGATTGGTGGAAAGTTCTTTGAGTATTTGCGTTTCTTTTTGTTAGTTATGGTTAAACTTGTTCTATTGTACAGACAACGGCCTTATAATACCATCCAAGTGCATAATTTACCGGATTTCCTCGTTTTTGCTACTTGGATTCCTAAACTTTGGGGGGCCAGGATTATTTTGGATCTTCATGATTTGATGCCGGAATTCTACCAGGCGCGCTATGGCAGTAAAGATAAAAGTTCACTGGTGCGTTGGGTTTATTTACAGGAAAGACTTGCCTGTCGCTTTGCCGATCATGTCATCACAGTGAGTAAGCATTGGCGGCAATCGCTTATTGAGCGTGGAGTTCCGGCGCATAAATGCAGTGTGGTGATGAACGTGGCAGATGATCATGTTTTTCGCCCATTACAGAACGATGCTGTAAAATCGTCTGATGATTCTGGGCTGCGCATGATCTATCATGGAACGCTTGTTGACCGGTATGGATTGGATTTAGCCGTTCAAGCTATCGCGCAGGTAAAGGATGAAATTCCTGATGTACATCTTACTATTTTAGGTAAAGGTGGTCAGGTACCTGTATTGAGGAGGTTGATTGAGGAGTTGGGAGTGGGGGAATTTGTTACCCTGCGCGATGAGATGCGCCCGGTGGAGGAACTTCCAGATATTATAGGAAAAGCTAATCTGGGAGTTGTGCCTTACTGTAATGATGTTTTTACGGATGGGTTGCTTCCTACTAAGTTGATGGAGTATGCGGCCATGGGACTTCCTGCCATTGCCGCCCGCACGACGGCTATGAAGACTTATTTTAGTGATACGATGGTTGAGTTTTTTGAGCCGGGGCAGGTGGATGATTTAGCGCGTTGTATCCGTATGTTGTATAGGCATCCCGAGCGAATGGCAGAATTGCGTGAGGGAAGTAAAAAATTTAATCAGCAATATAATTGGCCTGATATTAGTGCTGAGTATGTGGCGCTTGTAGAGCGGTTGGGAAGTAAGTAGGTACAGTAAGGCCGTTGTGAATACTCAGCAATGAGAGAGGTATGAGTGAGTAAACTTGGTGATTGGAGCCAGTGGTTATGGCTTGAAACACAGTTAACAG
>JAFGFI010000383.1 GCA_016931185.1 Anaerolineae bacterium | reverse complement strand
GCTGAACCGCCATCCAATGCGGAATATGGTGAACCATCACCGGCATGGGCAAGAAGGGCAAGCTGTGCAGCGTGTGGTAGCGCAGATGCATCCATTCTGCAAATCGCCTTTCTACCTCAAGATGCAGGGCGTGATAGCGGTTTGTCAGCGTTGGTGTCAGAGCGAGACCATCCTGATAGCGCAAGGCGGTCAGTTCAGCCCACCGTGCGGCAAACAGCATCCACGTCCTGTGCGTGTCGTTGATTTCGGGGAGTGTAGTTTCAAGACGATCTGTCAGGTTGCTGAAACGGTCCAAACCGGATACCGGCAGACCCGCCGAGTCTGCTTTATTGACACCGATACTCTCCCACTTTTCGACAATCCATCCATCTGGTAAGTCAATCGGCTTGAGTTGCCCTTCCAGGAATAGCATATCGATGTAGGAGCGAATCTCTGGCGCATCGAAAGGCACACTATCGCCGAGATTGTAATGTCCCTTGGTTTCCATCGTCATGACGCCGGCCGGCTGTCTGGCGGCCAGATAGCTTTCCCAACGTTCTTGCAGGAAAGCGAAGAAGTCGGAAGCGTTATGCACTATGGCTCCCATCGGCCACCTGGCAAAGGTCGCGTTGGGACGTAGCGCCTCTAGCAGCACTGCCTTCAGACGAGATGGCAATCGCTCTCCACGACTATGATGGGATAGCAGGAATTTCAGCAGGTTGACGGGAGTCTTGATCAAATCGGGTACAATGCCAAAGACATGCCGGAGGACATATAACGCGCTGGCCCGGTCTCCCATCTCCGGACCGGTATAATCCTGATAAGCTTCGTAGAGCGGTTGCAAATAAGCGCGATCCACATCACGAATCACCGGGTAGCTTAACTTGGGGAACAATTCAGGGAGATTGAAGGCCAGCAACCGTCCGCTTTGGAGCAAGTCATACGGCAAAGCGCGTAAGCTGGCGCTGGCCGAACGCAGAATCACCACCAAATCGGTGTCCTGGCCCTCGTCCCAGCGCCGGCGATAGGTGGATTCATAGGCATAGCGGAACGCAACGTGATCCTCGAAAGGCAATACATCGAACCCGCGTTGCCGGATCGTCGCCAGCAGTTCCTCCTCCAACAACAGGCCGTCCGGGTCTGCAACCAGCGTCAAGCGATGGATTGGCTCACGGAAGTGTTGAAGAATGTAGTCTCGCCAGGAGGAAACCATCAATTCCCCTTATGGGTCAAGGCGATCACAAAATCCTCTTCCATTGCCGAGGCTTTGAAGACAGGATGCTGGTCCGCCTTCTGGGGTACGTAATCGGCCACATGGCGGAATAGATCAAAGACGCGCACGTAGCCGTCGCCGAGCGTCTTGCCCTTGCCGCGCAGCGCTTCCAACAGGTAATGGGTAAAGAGGCTGTTGTTCATTCCTCCCAATGTCCATGATGCTTCATTAGGTCGTGAAGAGGCGATGACCGCGCGTCCTCTACCTTGCGCCAAGGCTTGGTAGTAATCTTCACTCAAGCCAGTCTTGAATTGTGCCAATTGTCCTTTAGGGTCACCTGCCCCTCCACTATGACAACTGTCAAAGAGCACTAACAAGCGCCCGGCCTGGATTTTATTCAGCAGCGAGGTCATTTCATCACCCGCAATGGCTGTGGCGGGCAAGTTTTGAGGATTGCTATCGTAGGGAAGAATGAATTGCCGGCTGTCGCCGCCTCTAGGATCAAAGGCGCCGTGACCAGAGAAGAACACGATGGCTGTGTCCTCAGGCCCAGTGCGATCAGCCAACTCGTGCAGCGCGGCACGGATATTGTCGCAGGTTGCTCGATCATCGAGCAGTGAGATCACATTGTCGGAAGCATATCCACAGGCTGTTGCATCTAGCAACAAAGCTCGTAAGTCACGGGCATCATTGAGCACCGTTTCAGGCAAAGGAGTAACCCGGGGATAGTGGGCGACCCCAATGACCAGTCCATATCCATGCTCAAACACCCCGGAGGGTGACGGGGCCAAGTGGGCTTTGCTCTTCTCTGTCTCGATGAAACCTTCAAGTTTGATGGGCGGAACGCCCAGGATGCCAGAAAGTAAGTACTGAAACGCGCGCTCGTCATCCGCGTCAGTAAATTCAACCATCTCGTAGCGGCGCAGAAAGGGTGGCAGATCGCGACGGCTGGGGCGGGTCGCACCAGGTAGCAAGACCGGGATGATCCGGTAACCCGAGTCATCCTCCACCCGGGTTTGGATGGCGGTACGCATCTGCACGTTTTGCCATCCTTTGATTTGGTCTGAACCGCTAATGAAAACCGCACAAGATTGCGCTTCTCCCAAGGCATCTTCCATCTGCTCCTGGACAGGTGTACCGCGGATGCTATGCCAGGGGGAGAACCAGAATGAAAGGCGAGCGTCCCCTTGGAGACGACGGGCCAGCATCTCAACAAAGCCTCTGTTTTCCTCGCTGTAGCTCAAGAATACTCGGTTTGGTTTTTGGGTAGTCATCTTACTCTACCTCCTGGGCAAGATACTATGAAAACATCCCATATTCTACCTTTGCAGGTTTCCCCCGCAAAGCCGGAAACATAATCATACCGCAAGCCGCAAATCCGCATCACAAAAAAGCGTATACACCAATCCTAGTGGGTTATGTTTCCGTAACAAGTCCAGACGGACTTGGCGCATAGCCTCTCCGGCCGGTTTCCCTTCCAACATGTACTTGAAGAATCGCCATGCAACTTCGGCTGCAAGCACCTCGTAAATACTGATCTCCGTACCCACAACCCCTGCCGCGCCATGATCCACCACAAATCGTGAGATGAAGCCAGCCAGCGATTCCGGGCTGAATGCAAGTGTATGACACCCATTGATGAATACCAAAGGGGCGTGCGTCCAGGAAGAGTTCAAGGCCAGGTCTTTGGGACGTAAAAGTTGGTTTTTGCCAATGGTTAGATGAGGCGGATCGTTATGCCCGTGGCAGTAGAAATAGACCATGCCAGGGTCCTGCTGTTCCAGATTATCGAGGATTTTCTGCCGAGTATCCAGACGCGTTACCTGCAGGCCATAGTTTTGCGCGAGCGTTGCGAGTTGGTTGAGGTGATCATCCAGCATATCCAAGGTGGTATTCACCGCCGCCAACCACTGTCCACCATCAATCAACCGTGGAGTTTTCCGTGCTACAGCCGGCTTACCGCTATTCTCAGCCTCCTCCACATACTGGGCGGGCTGCTCAATGCTACGCCGGAAGCCCCAAAAATGCCAGGGACAGACAACGTGGAAATTGGTGTCGGTGGGTAATGGGCATTCAGGGCGCTTGTGGCAAGAATCCGCGCCGGCCTCGAGTGCATCAAGAGCGCGCAAACAAACCTCTGGCGGGGCTGCGAGTTCATCAAATTTCCGGTCATAGATCACGGACCAGGGAATCACATATCGCTGCACCACGCGGGCGATATGAATAGGATCCCCTTCTCCCGCCAGTTGTTGGCTGAAGATCTCGCGCGTTTTGCGGCTGAAGAGCGCCTCATAGAGTTCCCAACCAAGTCCGGCCAACAATTTGAGTGCTTTCGTAACCTGCGTCGCATTGCCTTTATTCCAGTTATCCATAAGCAGGTTACTGTCCGCTCCACCGAAAAGGTACATATATGTTTCAGTTCCTAAGCGCCGGGTGCAGATCTTGTCAAGGGCGCTGCGAATACTTTTCACAAAGTCGGATGCGTCGGCTGGACTAAAGTCATCACGCAAATCTTTGCTTTTCACCTGTACCCGCATTCTCCCATTGCGGTCGTGGTTGGTGATAATCGTGGCTGCGCGCCCCGGGACATCCATGACCGCATCCATCGTTGCGACGGTGCTATACTCAATCCTGGCGCGGTTTCCCCAGGAAAAGGGAGCAATCGCTGCTTCTCCCACAAACGCCTGTACCAGGAACGATTGCAGCAGGTTATCTCTGTAGTAGAGCGCCAGGCGCAATTCGCACAGCCCTTCGTGCTGCAGACGCAGGGGAATGGAAACTTGCTCGCTCGGGCCGAATTGTGGCAGCCAAAGCGGTTGCAGGTCACTGGCAAGGATCAGAAAATCCTGACTGAACACAACCACATCCAGCCACACCCCACCGGATTTCGCAACTTCGGGCGCAGACCAATCAATAGCGCCACTGGGAAACAAGGTTGGATTAATAACAATGTTGTGGGGATTTAATGCTCCGATATCGACACACAAATACAGTGGACCCTCTAGCGGCAACGCCTTATCGTCAAAGTAATAGGTCGTCCTATTCTCTTGATGTACAAAAAATATATTGGCAAAACGGGCTTTTTTCAGTCCTTTGGCAGATGCTTTGGGCAGAACACCAGCCAATTCAGTCAAGGTAGCCGCGATACCGCGATAATCCGCAAAAGCTCTTGCCAATGGCAAGAATCCCCGGCTTTCACCTCCAAAGTCCTCGATATGGGGGGGGATTTTCATCCAAACTGGCGGAGAGGGATGACAATGTCTCCAGGTTTGCATCCCAATCAATTTTTGACGCCTCAGCATTTGGCACCTCAGCAGTAGGGATATCATAGCTTATCACCTCGTATTCTTCAACATATCGCCTAAATTTTGCTGTTTTCTTTTTAAGTTCAGTTGATTGGACGCGTAGTTCATCGTACAATTGACGAACTTCAGTCAGCGCATGACTGGGACGGATCAAATGTCCTCGACCATAGCCCAGGTATAGTATGGGGAAAAAGCTGTCATAAGCAGAATAGAGTGTTGTGAGTTCAACCGGGAGATCATGTACCAGCCCGTCATAGAAATCCTGATAAAATCTTTGCAAATCCTTCCCCCGACTGATCATAATGCCCGGCCCGCCCATATTGATCAGGCCTTGGGCGCGCATTATCAGTGCCGCCCGTAGAGTCAGATCATCGTAGGGTGGGTCTAGGACCAGGAGGCGCACTTGCAAATCAGCCAGTAAGCGGTAACTTTGTGATGTGTCCCAAGACATAAGCACCTTGCAGGCTGACGCGTTGAGGTGCAGGATATCTGCACGTCCCTGGAGAGTATCCAGACTTTCCACATGTTGTGATTGCAGTGCGATCTCAATCTCATCCAGATCATATCCGTGACGGTTGAACATCTGCTCGGCGATCTTGGGCATTGTCATATCGTCTGAATCCCCCACACTAAGCCAATACCACGGCATTGTCATCGGGGTTGCGCTGATGCGAGGAAACATCGAACTGACGTTACGCCGTATCACCACGTTTTTGGCGACCAAGGGGCTGCCATCTGTATCACGCAAATCTTCCCAGGGAAGGATTGAGAGAGCTTCATCCTGCACCTCAATATCAACAATGCGGATAGTATCATAATGATATCCAGAAGCGCTGTTCAATATAGCAACCACGGATACACCCGGTTCCAGTGCAGACCACAAATGCGCGGACATCTCGTCTGCGACTACAGGGACAGGCCCCTCTCGCCAGCGGAGGAGCATACTATCGTCGATGTTGACCTCGAATACCATGCTGTCAGGCCTTATGATACGCACAACAGCACAGGATGGCTCCGCAGGGACGACGACCAATCGTAAAACACACTCCTCAAACTCTCTGGTCGATGTCATGATGCACCTTCCGCAGTGTCATCGACAGTCGCCCGGCGCGCAAACGCACCGGCGATGGCTTTCGGACCGGCGGCTAAGGTAACATCCCCAAGCTCATATAGCCCAAATCCCCACAACAAGGCCGTGATATAGTCCGTTAATCGGCCAAACACAGGATTACTGTCCCATAGAAACTGTAACCCGATAAGCCCTGCGAGAAAGGCGATCACCAACGCCATCACCACATTGCCGGCAATAAGCCGCTTGTTTAGCTGGCTGGCAGTAGGAATCGGAGGCGCTGTAGGTTTGGACGGCAATTCCTCTCCCGCCGGAGAGATTGCTTGTTGCTTGACCGGTACCGGTAACGCCGGAAGTGCAATGCGCTCCGCTCCGTTCCCCATTGGTTTACCCACTACTGCCCCCACATTCTTCCGGGCGGCTTGATAAACAGCCTGCGCCTGATCGTACATCTGTAATGCTTCCAACAGGTTGTTATTCCGCAAGTGTTGGTCTACTTGCTGTATGTGAGTGTGAGCTTGCATAAGGCTCTGATCTGCCGCTTCGAGGGTGGGCTTAGACTTGATGACTGCTTCTGATGTTGAGTCTGATAGCAGTTCACTTACATCCTTTTGCAGTTTTTCGATCTGCTCCCTTAAAGCAGGGTACAGAATTTGTACCACTTTCTTGAGTGTATCTTCAAATTGCCGATGCACTTCGCCAAGCGTTGCCCCATCGGCAGATTTTACACGCTTCAAAGCCGCAGCATTCTCGGCCAACACCGAGTTGCGCAATGACTGCCACGCGTTCGTTTCTACACACTCGGGCGGGGAATCAGGAAGGCGATTGTTCAAATCAACAATTAACGCTTGCAAGTAGACGCGGTAAGCTTCAGTATAGATCGCTTGAGCTTCAATATCGTCTACCTCTTTACCCTCCCGGATCTTGCCGATCGCAGCCTCTAACTTGCTACGCGCAGCATCCAGCTTCATCTCTTTTGCAGCATCAGGAAATACATTCTGGTATTCAAGCAGCTTCGCGCTAATCTCCTCAAGCGGACGAACCCGCATGATGCGTTTGGCCTCACGCAACGAAGAACGAGCTGCCTCCAAATCCTTTTTTGCCGCCTCAACCTGATCATCCTGCCAACGGGCTAGCGCCGCTCTTGCTTGATCAAGATGCTGCCTGGCCGTTGTCACGAGGTCTGCCGAAATCTTAAGCGCTTCCTCTTCCAGATTTACCAGGTCAACGATGCCCAACCATCGATCCTGTAGCTTTCCTACGTCCACAGCGCCGGCATATTGCCCTTGCAATAGCTCCCGACTCATCCGCTTTAAGCGCTGCTCGAAGAGCACCCCTAGCGCATCTTTCTGGGCTTGCGGGTACGACACCATATCTTCTATCAAATACGCGATCTCTTTACCGGATACCATCTGCGGGCGCAGTGTCGCTACCCACACGCGTAAGCCTAACCCACCCATCACCCCGGCAATGATAACCAACCAGGCCAGAATCCAGCTATGGCGTGACCGGACAATGGCCGTTTGCGTTACCTGCACCCCATCGGGTGTATGGACCCGAATCGTGGCTTGATAACGTCCCGCCGAAGGCGCTTGGCGCAATTCCACAACCAGGGCGCGGGATTCGTAGGGATCAAGCGACACAGTGCCATCGTTTTCTGTAGCCAATGGGGCACCGCTTTCGTCAAGGACCACGATTCGCTTGAATTGCGCTTGCGCCACGACATTTTCGTCTTCCATAACTGCCAATTCTACCGTGGGAGGATAAATACGTGTTTTCTGTCCCGCTGTTTCGGTGATGATGAGGCGCAATGGGACTTTCCCCCGGATTAGCGGAAACCGGTCCAACGGCCCAACCGGCAGCACATTCACCGAAAAGACAGTCTTTGGCGTCGTGCGTTCAATATGTAACGTATAGGTTTCGCGAAGTCCTGCATATTGCAAGCTTAGCGAACCAGTGTACACCCCTAATACAGGTAACTCCGTCTGCAAGCGTATACCTAGCATTCCGAGCGCCGGCAACGAGACCTCCGATAAACTATCGGCTTCTTTCACGCCCACCATAGAGCCTTCTAACGGAATCTGTCCGGGTTGTGCCCCTTGCAATGGTGTGAGCGTGATATTCAGGTCAGTAACTGGTTGATTGGCCACTTCCTCCAGGTAAACCACCGCGTCCAGATCTGCCGTTGAAGTACTCAAGGATATTTGTTTCGCGGCATCTGCTATAGTAACTTTGAGCTGCGGAGGCGGAGGCGACTCAGATTTCACCAGATGCAATGGGCTAAACGCCAAACCAAGCAAAAACAACACATTGATGATAGACATATTGCCCTCCTTCGCTCATGTGAGTTCGCCAACGACAGCGACTTAACGAAAACAATCAACTTTAAAGTATAAAACGACTGGAAAAAGCCCTAAGGAACGGGAATAAAACAACTGTCCACACTACAGCGTCTCTTACGTGCAGAAACCAGACATTTATTCAATAGGGTGTAATCGCTCTTATCTCCCGGTGACACTACACACTTGCCGGAATTGTGGCATAGTAGGCTTCCAGAACAGTCCCAGGAGGTCCGATG
>JAFGFI010000032.1 GCA_016931185.1 Anaerolineae bacterium | reverse complement strand
AACCTGCTCTCGTACCCGGGAATCGTCATTATCGAGATCCCTTACCAGGTGGAGTAGCGGTCGAACCAGTTACCGGTCCATGCAATTGTGCAAATGTCATCGCACAATTGCACGGGTGGTCAATCCTACTACTCTAATTGTTTGTACAATTATAATGTATTTTTGTATAATAAAATTATACGTACTCTTGGGGAAGGATTTAGTGGCGCTGGGTAAGCCAGGCTGGACAAACCGGGTTGGCATGGTAAATGTCGGGGAGGGCATCATAACGAACATCCAGTGATTGTTATGTGAGATGCAGTGGGAGGGCAAGGGATTTCTCCAGTAGGGGGCTTGCGGTAGGGGGGAAATAATCCATTTAAAGGACTGTGTGTGCGGGACATAGAAAGCAGGGAAGCGATAACCGCGGCACGATCACTTGTGGCCTGTAACAAAAGTTATCCGGTCTCAACTATCTTTGATAAAAGCCTGGAAAAGGTAGGAAGAAGGGGTGCATAACGGATCACGTTATTGTTTGTGATAATGATAGTTGCACAATTAAAGTCAGAATGGTTGATTATCTGACTTCTTTCCATTGGGTTTGTATATATTACGAACCATTCGTTGCGCAACATTTACAACCCGAGGCGCTGTACGGTGTGGGCGCATACGTCCGAGAAGCGATCAGGATGACCACCACGGCCAGAAGGCCGAAGAATTTTTCATAGAAGGAAAGCGGTCAGGAAGTTCACCGGCAACAGCCACTTAGAGTCAATCTGGCGAAGTCCATCCACGATGGTCATGCGGCTCACGCCGGCCTGACTCATGTTGCGCAGGTTGCGATTAATAGGCTAACGGTTTCCACCACCAAGCATTAAACCGGGATAGCCAAAAGCGCCCTTATGAAACATACGAATGGCATTTCTACTCTGGTTTTCAACATTCATCTCCAATCTTCCTACAAGATCTGGAGAAATGGTTTTTATTATCACGCGCATACCTTTCCCGATAGAGAGCAATGGGCTTACAACAAAATCAAAAGCAATCTCAATAATTGCCGTGATAAGCTCCACCGCCTGTGGGTCTTCGCGCATTCTCAGGACAGGCAATTTAGCCTTCCTTGCCGTCTTGTCAAGCGTTTGTTGTATTAGCTCTTTGAAAGAGTCATCATATTCAAATGTCCCAATGTTGAACCACTTGGGACAATTGGTTTGTTTCATTGCTTCTTGAATTTTAATAATACGCTCTGCTACTCTCTGGGGTGATCTTTCTATCTTGTACTCATCGAGTAGGTAAACAATATAATCCCCCCAACTCCATAGCATCTTTTGATTTCCCCGAAGAATTTCCCATTTATTTGTAGATGCTTCAAGAGCATCGTCTCTTATTTCATGAGGGAAGTAGGTAGCCCCAATATCAGCAGCACTTACTCTGGACATATATTGCCAACCCCTTCGGTAGACATCAAAAGCATAACAGAGAAGGAATTCATTCTGGGAGTCGAACTTGTATTTAGTCTTTTGGAAATAGCTGGATAAATATCGTGGGGCTTTTATGAATGGTACTCGCTCCAATACCCCGATGTCACTTACTCTATCGAGGTTGACTTTCCAAGTATTGTACCCATCGCTGCTGATCATACTATCAAATGGAACATAATGGTCCTGGTCAGGACTCATACTGCCAATGCGTATCCTATGCCCTTCGGCAACGATGGGATTTACCACTTGGAACGCCACCCAGTCCCAAAACCGCGTTTTGGATTTTTTTGTAACGAGATCGAGGAAACCATTAAATACGTTTTCCTCGATCTCGGGGGTGAGCCGAATGGCCGCATCAGGAAGTTTGTGAAGCATCTTGCTGGCACTTAATTCTGCGATAAGGCTTGGTACGCCTTTGTTTTTCTTGCCAGGTAGTGTGAAGTACATCTTTTCGGAATTCAATACAAGGTCTACAAAATCTCTGAGACAATCTTTGCCCCAAGGGTCGTTAAAAACACTCTGTTTTTGGTCAATATATGACTCTGCGCCGAGAACGAGAGTCATATCGGTAGCGGTTACTTTCGGGAATTCTGGAAGTTCCATGGTTTTCAAAACTCCGACATATGTATTCGAGCATGCATGACTTTGACTAGAGCCAACCAGTCGCGTGGAAATTAAAGGTCCTATACCCTAGATCATCCAGCCAAATCAAATTTTCAAGACTAAAAATTATTGTACGACGAAATTTGCATATAATAAAATATCTCTGCCCGATCCGAATCCGAGGGGACATGCCGCAATCGCTGGATGAGAGTATTTTCCGTGTGCTGAATGCCAAGGGGGAAACCGTTGGCACCGGCTTTGTCATCACCAGCGATCTGGCGGTTACCTGTGCCCACGTCGTTTTGGCAGCCGGCTGCCAGCCGGGCGGGATGTTGAACATCCGGTTCTATAAAGACAGTGCGGACCTGCGAGTCGAGGTGCTCAAGGTCCCCTGGTCGCCGGTCGAGGGCGACGACATCACTTTCTTGCGGCTCGACGAACTGTCCAGTCCGTCTCACCCACTCAAACTGGCCTCTTCGGCGGGCGCTGCCCATCACCTCTATACATCTCTCGGCTTCCCTAAAGGCACCGGGCAAGCGGAAGCGCGCCGGCCTTCCGGCAGCATCAATGGGCTGATTCCTTCCCAGGGGCGGCGAGACTGGCTGGAGCTCAAGGGCGATGAAATGAACTATGGGATGAGCGGCAGCCCGATCCTCGACCTGGCCCTCGATCGCGTGGTCGGAATGGTCACGTATTACCAAGATGATACGTTTGCCCGCAATGTGTTTGCCACTACCAGCGATACGCTCCAGTCGTACCTCAAGGATTTATTATTCCACGAGCCGGACGCGCTGGTAGGCTACCGCGCCCGGTTACTTGAGGAGACCCACTACGTTAGCTTCAGCGGCATTCCTCTCCCTACAGGTAGGGATGGACGCCCACTCGAACTCAGCCTTCCCCTGGATAGAGTCTATATCCGTCTGCGGATGATCGAAGATCAGCAGCAACATAAGCGTGAACAGGAAGAACAACGCCGCGTTGCGGAACAGTCCAGTCACTCTCTGGGCGATGTACTTTTGCTGGGCGAATACCTCTACAACCGGACTCAGACAGTTAATGAAAAAGACATTGCACCAACTGACCCGCAGCAGGCGCTCAATCGGCATGGCCGGCTCGTCATACTAGGCGCGCCAGGAGCGGGCAAATCGACTCTGCTGCGATGGTT
>JAFGFI010000382.1 GCA_016931185.1 Anaerolineae bacterium | reverse complement strand
GGCCTCGGCGCAGATGGCCCGCTATTACGGTTTGCCCATCCGCAGTGTGGGTGGGGCCACGGAATCCAAACGCGAAGACGCGCAGGCCGGGTTTGAGCGGATGGGGACACTGCTTCCGGCGGTACTGGCGGGCGTCAACCTGATCACTTGCGCGGGCACGCTCGATAGCACACTGTTGGAAAGTCACGCGCTGTTGATGTTGGATGACGAGATCGCGGGCGCGGCGGTGCGGATGGCGCGCGGCATTGAGGTTAATGACGAGACGCTTGCCCTGGATTTGATCAAGGAAACCGGCTTTTCGGGCAGCTACATCGCTGCTGAAGCGACGTCCAAACACTTCCGTAAAGAACTCTTCATCCCCAAGCTATTCTCCCGCGAACCTTATGAGACCTGGGAACAGCAGGGTAGCAAGTTGGCCATCAACCGTGCTCGTGAACGCGCCCTGAACATTCTGGCGAAGCACCAACCCTATGAGGTAGACCCGGCTATCGCGCGCGAACTGGCTACCTTTAAAGAGACCGTGGCCGCGCGCAGCCTCGATGAGTTCTATCTCTATGAAGTTGAAGAAAAACAGGATTTTAGCATCTTGTGAGAATGGCGAGTTATGAATTACGAATAGCGAATTACGAGGTACACTCACGTACATGATTCGCTATTCGCTATTCGTAATTCGTGTTTTCGACGGAGGATTACTTTTATGAAAGCGTCTGCTAATTCCCAACTTCCACTACGTACCAAGCTGTTGTTCAGCACCGGTGACCTGAGTACCAGCGTCCCGTTGGCAGTCTTGATGTTCTACCAGCTCTATTTTCTAACCGACGTAGCCGGGCTGCGTCCTGATTACGCAGGGTGGGCTATTGGTGCCAGCCGCCTGTGGGATGCCGTCAATGACCCGCTCTTCGGCCTGCTCTCCGACCGTATCCGCAGCCGTTGGGGGCGGCGGCGAGTGTTATTGCTCTTCGGCGCACTCCCGCTGGGCTTGTTCTTTACGCTGATGTGGATCGTCCCCTCGTTAGGTCAGATGGGATTAGCCATCTATTACGCCCTCACCTTTATCCTCTTTGACACCGCTTTCACCATCGTCCACGTGGGCTACAATTCTCTGACGCCCGAAATGACCTCCGATTATGACGAGCGCAGTGTGTTGAACGGCTATCGCATGGTTTTTTCGATTGCGGGATCTTTGGGCGCGATCATTCTCGCCACCGTCTTAAGCTGGAGCATTACTGACGCGCGGCTGCTCTACCTGATCCTCGGCACCGGACTGGGTGTTTTCACCATCATCCCGCCGCTGATCGTGTTTGCCATCACCCACGAGCAACCCGCCGAGGAACTGCCTCAGCCCTTGCCCCTGCGTGATGCGCTCCGTCACACTCTGGGTAACCAACCCTTCCGCATGGTGATGGGCTTATACCTGCTCAGTTGGACGACCGCCAGCATCCTGGCCGCAGTGCTGGTCTATTTCGCCAACTATTACCTGCGGATTCCCGACCAAGCCAACTACCTGGTACTGGCGGCGCAGGGATCGGCTATTCTGTTCATTCCGGTGATGGTCCGGCTCTGCCAGCGACTCGACAAGCGGCGGGCGTTTATGCTCGGCTCATTGGTCTGGGTTATCGTGCTGCTAGGCATCTCCGCCTTACCCGCCGACCAGGTGGCGCTGGCCTACGTGCTGGCCGCGCTGGCCGGATTCGGCATCGCCACGGCCTATGTCGTGCCCTGGTCCATGGTGCCGGATGTAGTGGAATACGATCAAGTCCGCAGTGGGCAGCGCAGGGAGGGCTCGTATTACGCCTTTGCCTCCTTCTTCCAAAAGCTGGCAACGGGCGCGGCGTTGTGGGGGATGGGGCAGGCGTTCGCGCTGACCGGCTACCTCACACCCGATCCGACCGGCCCGTTGCCGGTGCAGCCCGCCGCCGCTGTGACCGCCATCCGGATCTTCACCGGGCCGATTCCGGCAGTCTTGCTGTTCCTGGGTGTGTTGTTTGCGTGGAAGTATCCGATCACGCGGGAGAGCCATCAGGCGACGTTGCAGGCGTTGGCGAAGAGAGAAGGGTAGAGTGCGGTAAACATCAAGAGAGAATATAAGTATGGTAGGGAAGTTTGTCAATCCAACAAGTACAGAAGAAAAAGCGAGAAAGAAAATTGCTTGAAGAATTTAGAAAATGCTACCCTGATTTTCTTGTACAAACAAGCAGTCAAGTTCTGGGAATTGAACTGTTTGAGTTTCACAAAAAGGAAAAGGGCGAGCGTAGTTCACGAATCCGTCAGCGGGAGAGTTTCCATGAACAATTAGCGAAGTGTGCTCAAGCTCTCTTCGAGGCAAAATACCAAATTCCACTATTGGTGATGCTACACGGCCATGGAAATCAACGAAGTGCAAGGCCGCTTGAACTTAATGATTTTGCGGACACCATTGCAAGTTTGGTGGAACAACATGTACCGCAGATTGCTTTTCAAGATTCACGTCTTGATCACAGAACGTTGCGTGATACACCTGTAGCTCGGATAGTTCACAGTTTTACTATTACAAGACTTAGGCCTGAGATAACAGGCTTATGGACATTTACGGAAACCAGTTGGTCTGAGACAAGTTTTGACGAACTTCAACAAGAGATAACAATTAAGGATGCTAAGCTTGATACTTACCTTAGGCAATGCTCATTAGCATGGTTGCTAATAATTGTTGGGGGGCAATCTATCGCGACAATAGTAGATTTTCCCCGCGATCTACCACAGTATCCTTTTCAGTTTCGTTTTGAGCGGGTCTTGATCTATGACCGTATAAAACAGACTGTTGTCAATCTTAAACGGGATAGATAAGTCGAGAACGCCAAATATGATGTACTTCAACCATTTTGGCCTACGAATTGGTAATTTGTGTCATTTTCAATGATGGATAACACCGAAAACATCGAACAAGCATCCCTGCAAAGCGTTTTTGGAAAAATGTATCGTCCAAAGCAATCCAGCCTGGGCTTGGGAGAGCCGTCAGGCGACGTTGCAGGTGTTGGCGGAGAGAGAGGCATAATCTGTATAGTATGTGTTGGGCGGCCAGACCGTGTCTCTGGATTGGAGAGGATCTGTGGGCTAGTCGCAGAGGAGGTAACGCTATGAAGATACAAGTTGATATAGTTGTGGTGGAGGAGGACGAGGTTGCTCCTGAGCAAAAGGATGAGATGCTTCAACTTCAGATAGCTTGCTTTGCTGACCAAGTTACGGCTGAGGAAGTTGAAGAGGATTTCAACAGACCTCCAGTTGCGCGAGTTTTGGCGTATCACAAGGGCGCGTTGATAGCATGCGCAGAAGTATTCAAGCGGGAAGTAGACTATGACGAGCAAGCCATCATACTGGGCGGATTTAGCCCGTGTACCAGGGAAGACTTACGCGGGCAAGGGATTGGCACACTCGTCTGCAAGGCAGCAATGAACTACCTGGAGGGTCAAGGATGCGATATCGCATTTCTGTCAGTTGACACAGAACGCGAGAGTCACCCGCTCTACGAAAGGTTAGGGTTCAAGATGCTTTCCAAACCCTTTATCTATGCCAATATTCGTGGCGAGCGTAGGGAGAGTGAGGGGGGAATGATTGCCCCTCTATGCTCACAGCAGTTGTTTGAGCGTGTACTGAGAGGAAATGCGCAATTTGCGCTTACACCAGAGCCAGGATATTGGTAGCTTTGCCAAGCCGGTTAGTGTCACGAAGTATTCGCCATCCCCCGCCCGGCGATGATGAACTTTAAAAAATTATTTCGGTAACGCGCTCCACCGGGGCGTCAACGCCCCGGCTACAGCAACCACGCCCCCTGAAGGGGACTCATACAGCTCAAGTCGCGGTCTAAGCCCCGTTGACGGGGCGTGTTCCTGTAGTCTGGCGGTTGACCGCCAGGCGCTGACCGCAGTGCGCTATTACCGGATTATTTCATTAACTTTCATAAGTCGCATTTTAAAGGTGTTTTTTCGTGGGCGGGCGAAGCCCGCCCACGAAAAAACACCCCCCTTTCTGGCGGCTTTCTCCTGCCGGTCAAGGCGCGGGAGGGCCGCGTGAATAGAGGCGTTAGGCGGACTGAAGGATTTCGATGAAGATGGGAGGGTCTATGTTTACAACGATAATGGATGATACACAATTCTCTGAGCAAGACAGGGAATACATGTCGCTGGCGTTGGAGGAAGCTAGCCGGGCGCTGGAAGCAGGGGACTATCCGGTGGGTGCCGTTTTGACTGTGGATGGTGAACTGTGGGGACAAGCGCGGAATTCGATTCTGACAGGAACACAGTTGGATGCACACGCAGAGCATAAACTGTTGTACATGCATTCAGCGGAGTTGTATGGATTGATAAGGAGCAAGCAAGACCACGATGTTTGCCTGTACACGACATTGGAGCCGTGCTTGATGTGCATGGGGTATACGGTATTTCATCGCGTATCACGCGTGGTGGTAGCGTGTCCTGATCCGCATGGCGGGGCGACAAACATCGATCCCAGTCGGCTGGGTAGTTTCTATGTGGAAATATGGCCGGATGTGCGCATGGGATTGTACAAAGAGGCCTCGAGTGATTTGATCATAGAATTCTTGAAAATGGAAAAGTTCATCTCGTGGGAGAAGATGCTGGCTGATTTTACAGAGATGAAAAGAGGGTGGGAAAAACAACCCTAGGGTTTCCTGTTGAGACTATGAAAATGTCTAGTTCTGTCTATTGCATAGATTTACACGCCGCAGTGAATGCTTTTCAAGCAGGCGGCAAAGCAGCAAATCTGGCTAGCGCGATTGCCCTTGGGATTCGCGTTCCCGGAGGTTTTGTTGTGACCAGGGATGTGTTGACGCATTTCCTGGAAGCGAATGTGTTTATGGCGCCTATCAGGGATTTTCTCAAAAGGGAGTGGGAGAATAGTAACGACCAGTGGCAGCACTATGAGCGTTTGTGTTCTATGGTTTTGGCTGCCCCTATACCAGACGAAGTCAGGGCCGATGTTGAATCTTTTGCCGAAAAGTTCCTTGCGGGTGCTTCGGCTGGCCTAGCAGTGCGCTCATCCGGCATTCACGAAGACACAGCGGCGGCCAGCTTTGCCGGGGTATTTAAAAGTTTCGTGGGAGTATCCACGCTCGAAACGCTTTGGGACAAGATTCGTTTGTGTTGGTGTTCGGCCTGGACGCCCAAGGCGGTGGGCTATGCCAGACGAAAGGGGCTTGAAATCGCGCCTGATCAAATGGCCATTCTTGTTCAAGAAGTTATCCCGGCGGATAGTGCTGGGCTCATTTTTACTGCTGATCCGCTGACGGGAAACCCGTGGCGCTTTGTCCTCAATTCCACCTGGGGATTGGCGCAACCTATTGTGGATGGTGAGTCGCCCGCAGACAGGTTTGTGCTGGAATGGGACACCGGGCATATTCTGGAAAAGTATGTCGCTGAGAAACCGACTGCGCTCATATCAGATGGGGCTGGCGTCAAAGAGGTAGCGTTGCCAGACGGCAAAAGCGCGATGGCTTCTCTCTCTGATGCGATGATTGCCCAGATCGGTCAACTGGCTTTGCGTCTGGATGGAATATTTGATCAACGTGTGGATATTGAATGGGCAGTGAGTGGCGACGAGTTATATCTCATCCATGTGCGTCCCATTGTGGCACTGCCGCGCTTTTTCCCGCACGAGCTTTCTGCTGAGGATGCAAAACTGACCTGGACACCATTGGATCCGGCATGGTATGCTCAAGCCGAAGAAGGGAAAGCATTGGTTGCGCCGCTTTTCCGCAATCGTTGGGCGCTGGAACTTTGGCATCGCAATCTTGTGCCGGGCGACATTTTCCCGCGTCGGGTGGGCTACGAGCGCGATTTCAACGGCTATCGCTACGGGGCGGAATGGGGATGGGTGGCCGGTCGGAATGATCGAGAATGGACAGAACAATGGCTGGCTGAAAATGAAATGGGGCTTGAACACGCATGGCTGGCACAAAAGGCGAGGGTCATTGACACATGTCGTCACATAGCAGAAGCGCTGCAACCAACGACACGGTCAAGGGATTTGATTGCGCTATTATTGGAATGCTATCAGTGTGAAAATGACATGCAGGCGGCTGTCTGGGCTGCGCCGCAATGGATGGTTTTCACATGTGAGTATCTCCTTAAGGCGTTGATCGAGGAAGTTGCACCGGGTTTCGCCTACGAAAAGTTGCTGCAGGGCTTGCCGAGTTATTCACATGAACGGACAAAAGCGGTGCAAGTGTTGGGACGATCAATCCATGAAGAGAGCGTTCGAGACATTTTTCTCCGTGAGCAACCGGAAACCATCCTCTCGGCTTTATTAGAGCATTGCCCCAATAGTCGTTTTCTGAAAGACTACATTGCCTTCTGTTGGCAATTTGGCATCTGCCCGCCGCATCTGCCCAGGCCCTGGAGTCTTTGGAGCCAGGATCCCACCCCCGTTTTGTTCATTATCAAAAACGCGCTGCTCGGACAATCGCAGGATGCCGGTGAGGTTTTGGAAAAATGCATCGGTGAGCGAAAGGCACAGGAAGCGATCCTTCGCCAAAAAACAGCGCAATGTGATCCGGCGTTGCAGAGACGCCTGGATCGTATCCTTGCCTGGACTTATTTCTGGACGCCGGTGTTGGACGACCGCAGTTGGCATTATGTCGCCTCGACGCGCCTGGTAGACTTGCTGCGCCAAACTGGAACCGCACTGGTGGAGGAAGGGCTGCTGGATACGATCACCGACATCTTGCTGCTGGCCGTGGACGATTTGGTTGAAATTGCCAAAGTGGATGATGTCCGGTGTTGCCGGGAATTGTACGTGGCGCGCAAACGCGAGTACGAAAGCCAGCGGCGCTTGACGCCACCGCCGTTTTTAGGGACGCCGCTTGATCCTGCGCCGGAAAAACAAAGTACCGACCGCTATGCACAACACGTCGTTTCCGCGAGAGCCTCATTTCACGGAGAAGGATTTTCACCTGGTCAGGCTATTGGTCTATCAAGGAAGATCGAGGTCTTGAACGATCCGGCTTTGTTAGGTTCACTGACCAGTGAACACATTCTGGTTTGCCCCAAGGCCCAAGATTGGCGACCTGACTGGTTATCGCTTTTTATGGTGGTCAAAGGGTTGATTACCGTTCGCGGGGTGCAGTTGCAGCACGCCGCCCAGATTGCGCGCGAATGTGGTATCCCTTTTGTGAATTTGCCAGAAGAAGATTGGGACAACATCCCCGACAATGTGCGATTAGCGATTGATGGCGAGGCCGGTCTTGTAACGATTTTGGAGTGACCGGGGCTGAATCCAGCATCCCACGTTGCGGGAATTGGCGGGACGGGAGGCGTGAGTTGTGAACGAACAGGTCATTTATCTTATCCGCTACGCTGCTCCACTGCATCCCGTTGACCAACAGGGACGACGGCTTATTTATGGCCCGACAGCCGGTCTCACCGAGGAGGGCGTGGCACAAAGTAAGCGTCTGGCTCACAGCATCCTGGCAAGAGAAGGGACTTCGCTTGAGGTCCTCGTCGCGAGTCCGTACACGCGCGCACAACAAACGGCAACTATCCTTGCTGGTGAGATGAACGTGCGTATTGTGATGACGGATGATCGATTACGGGATACGCACTCGACATGGGAAGGTATGTTGGTGGATGATTTTATGGCGACGTTTTATGAGGGGAAAACGTTTGAGGATCCGCATACACTGGAGACGTTGGACGATCTGGGCGAAAGGATGAAGGCCGCGTACGACGAAACTGTGGCCTGTTTTGGCGGAAAAGGCATTGGCGTCGTGAGCCACGGTGATCCAATTCGGGCACTGTATTTTCGCCTGCGCAATCCGCAGGTGAAATATCCGCCGTATTTAGAGCTAACAAAAATGATCAGCTTAGCCTCGGCGGAAGGCATACGCATCCAGAATCCAAATGGTGGACTGGGACCGGATATAGAGATTGTCTGAAAATATCGAAAAAGTATCCTTGCAAAGCATCTTTAGAAATATGTACGATTTTGTCCAAAGCGATCCAACGTGGGTCAGCACGCTTCCTCTTATGGAGAGCGTTGGCTTCCACCATCGTCTTTTTGGCCCCATTCGTCTTTTTCTGTGCCTGGACAAGCGATTCCATCATGGCTTTCAAAAGGAAGTCTTTGTACTTAGCCTTGACGTTATCGTTGCGAATGGAAAAATGAACCAAAGGGTCAGCGTTGGCGAAAGCGCGAAAATTTTAGCTGATCTTGCAAGCCTTTGCCAAGATATTGAGCCTCTATACGCAAAACTGCATCAGACCTATATGGGATTTGATTATCCGCGACATTGGGCATAAACTAGGGCATGATTTCTTATGCCAGAGGTGTTGATGAGTCGCTATGCTTGGCTGGTGTGTCATACGTGTAAAGTCATGGTGTGGTTAGGCAAGGCCGCGATGAAGGGTGCGGATGTTGAATATATTCACCCTGCCGGCGCTGCACCCGATGATGAAAAACAAACCCTGAATTGTGTGATCTGGAAAATGTTCGCCGACCATGCCGGGCACGCTTTGCAGATGATTACCGATCAATCGCCCGCTTACGCATCCCTTGAGGGCTATGTGGAAATCGGTGGGGATGAGGATGGTGATATAAGCTTTGACGCCTATCTCAAAGATTGGGGCGGGGAAAAAACGTGTAAATAGGGGGAGAGATGCGAACGAAGTATCCTTATTTGCAACCGGGGCAGAAGCCGATCACGACCGTAGATGTATATCTACGGCTAAAAACGGAGTGCGACCGTTTACAACACCAGGATCGCAAATTGCGCATGGGGTTGAAGGACATAGAGAAGACCGATACGGAAAAAAGGGAAGCCCTTATCCAAGAAATCAAAAGCTTTGCGCCCACAATATCCAAATTAGAGTTCGAGATAGGAAAACGCACACCTGTTGTCCTGATCGCGATATGCCCCTTTTGTGGCATCGAAGTCTGGCACAAAGTGGGGATTTTCAGCCTCTTGGATTCATTCTGGTATCAGAGTTCAAACAACGGAAAGTGGGTGTTTAAAGATTCCAAATGCCCCCACCTTTTCTGCGTTGACGGCGCGCTCAACCTTCACGACCACACGCCCACCGAACAAAGCCAGGCCTTTCTCACGTTTGGCGCAACCGCCATTGTGATGGCTGCCGGTGTGCCCTTCGTCAAACCGCGCGTACTCAGCTTCCCCACGATGCAGGCAGTCATTCACAGCATCCCCGTGGCCGAACGCTATACGGCTTATCCTGTGGTCTATTTCGCCGAGAGGTTGCCGGCGGAACACACCAGTTTCTGCATCCCCTGGGCCAGCACTGGATTTGACGGCTGGCACCCTTATCGAAATGGTCAAAAAATCGGCTTCACCGGCAAGCGATCCGACCGGCAAGAGTATGAATTGCGCCCCTGGATCGAACGTGGAAAGCTGCAATGGGTAGACCCGGTGACTGAAGATAAACTGATTGGCGGCCCCCCCGAGGCGTTCCCCTACGCATCCATTACGGGAAAGCGACATCCTTACATCATCAAGAAAGGGGAAGTTCACGATCTCCCAGACCCGGTTGAGGGAAAGCCGGAGGTGATTTTGGGGGATTTGGTTCCGCATCATGCTTAGGCTTTTTGATATGGCATGTTTTGTTTGAGGTATAGGAGTACGTGATTTGAGAACTGATAAGGATAAGAAACTGCCCTATGGGTATGGAGACATAATCAATAGGAGGAATCATGATTCGCACACGCTTGCTGGCAGTTGCGTTTCTTATTAACGACAACCGTCTACTCTTGATGAAAAGATCCCCGCGGGCGAAGTTGTTCCCCGGAAGATGGGCGCCTATTGGCGGACATCTCGAAGCGGATGAAATGAACAATCCCCGAGCCGCCTGCTTGCGAGAAATCCACGAAGAAACAGGGTTAACTGATAACCATCTTGTTGATCTATCCCTCCGATATATTGTGCATAGACGAAGAGCGTACGAGATTCGGACCCAGTATATGTATTTTGGCTTCACCAATGAAGATCGTGTGGGACAAACTGACGAGGGCGAATTGCACTGGGTGCCATTCGATCAGATCATGGATTTGGATGTGTCTGCGACGACGCGATTTGCATTGGAGTACTATACACAAGTGGGGTCACAAACAGCGTGTGTGTACGTGGGGACGGTGGATGCTCGCGATGGAAAACCTGTTATCAATTGGGGTGTGTTGCGTGATTGGGAATAGGCAAGGGTTTTAAGCAAAGGTACAAAATGGCGAATTGACGGTTGTGCATTCACCGGCGGTCGCTTTAAACTGCCGCTTTAGCGGCCTATTCTCATAGGGAGGAATAAATATGGAGCCTTCAACAGAATCCATTAGAGTCAAAAGGCTTGTCGGGTTGTGCAAAGTGTGGGGTGTAGTCAAGTATTTCCACCCCTACCTGGCTTACCGCCACGACATTGACTGGGATGCGGCCCTCGTCGCCGCCATCCCGCAGGTTAACGCGGTGAAGGATGCCGCTGAGTATGCAACCGCCGTGCAGGGGATGCTGGCGGCGTTGGACGATCCCGTCACGCGGGTGATCCAGCAAGAACCTGCCACTGCTACTACACCGCCCCACGAAAAACAGCCTTCCTACACAGTTACGCCGGATGGAATTCTAGTGATCTCGATTAACTATTACGATGACCTCTCCGATTTTTTCGGCGCGGCACAGAAATTGGACACCATCAAGGCCGAAATCCCGAAAGCGCGCGGTATGCTCTTCGATTTGCGAGCAGCCACACCGTCTTCGTCAGATATGGGTGATTTGCAGTTTATGTTCCGTAACAGCGAGATTGCCAGCACGTTATCAACAACGCCTCTAGTCACGGCTGGCGAGCGGACTCGCATGCATCTGGGCTTAGCGCCGCAGATCAGCGGGATGGGCTTTCCGTATACCGCCGCGTTTCAAATCACGGATGGCCGCCAGATTTTGCCGGCCCCTGAAGCCCGGGAGCTTCCCGTCGTCTTCCTCATCAACGGATGGTCCGAGTTGCCGCCCGAGGCGCTCGCCCTCCAAATCGCAGGGAAAGCAGCCATTATCGTCGAGGGCGATGCCAGCGACGCTTCCCTTGGCGTACAGACATACTTGATTACGCTCAGCGACGGTGTCAGCGCCGAGATTCGGCTCGGCGAACTCATCAGCGAGGATGGCGCCGGGGGCTTCTTTCCCGATCAGGTTATTACGCCAGTAGCCTCTTCAAGCACAGATGACCCCGCGCTCACCGCGTCGTTGAAACTGCTCCGGGATTTCAAGCTAAATCCTCCGCAGCGCACACCACTCCCGGCTCATGCTGTCCCGGCGCCGGATAACGCGTACCCTGAGATGATGTTCCCCTCTCTGGAATACCGGCTGCTCGCCGTCTTTCGTATCTGGAACGCCATCCAGTATTTCTTCCCCTACAAAGATCTCATTGAAGAAGATTGGGACGATGTGCTGCGCGAATTCATCCCCAGGATGGAGCAGGCCGACAGCGACCTGAGCTATCACATGGCCGTGGCTGAGATGGTCACCCACATCCACGATTCGCATGGATTTGTTCGTAGTCCTGTACTTTGGGAGCTTTTTGGCCCTGCCTGGCCGCCGATCCGTCTGCAAATCATCGAAAATATGCCGGTGATTACGCTCATGCTTGATGAAGAAATCGCCAGACCTGCTGGAATATGCTATGGCGATGTGGTACTCAAGATTGATGGCGAAGACGCCCTGGAGCGGATCGCTGACTGCGCGAAATACAGAGCCGCCTCAACCCCCAAAAATTTGATGTACCAGGCTGCCTGGGCGAGCCTTTCTGGCCCCGAAGGGTCTTTGATCACGTTGACTGTACGTGATCGGGACAATGTGGTAAAGGACGTGCGCCTGCCCCGCAAAGCCGAGTATGCAGAACTTTACGGTCTCCCCCAGCGGAGCGGAGATGTGACCATGCTGCTTACGGAGGATATCGGCTACGCCGATCTTGACCGCCTCGAAGTCTCGGAGGTGGACGAGATGTTTGAGAAATTTAAGAACACCCAGGCGATCATTTTTGATATGCGGGGCTTTCCGAGGAGAACGATGTTTGCCATCCCCCCACGCCTGACCGAAAGGAAAGAAGTCAAAGTTGCACTAGGCCAGCAGCCTTGTGTGATGACCCCCGATCGTTCCTGGAACGTCAGCCGCACCTGGGTGCAATCCATTTCATCTACGGGGAAATGGACGTACAAGGGGAAAACGGTGATGCTGATCGACGAGCGCGCCATCAGCCAGGCTGAACATACCGGCTTATTCTTTGAAGCGGCCAACGGCACAAAGTTTATTGGCAGTCACACTGCCGACACCAATGGCGATATTACCAATTTGACGGTACCGGGTGACATTATGATTATGTTCACCGGCCAAGCTGTCCGGCACGCTGATGGACGCCAGTTGCAACGCATTGGCCTTGTGCCAGATATTGAAGTTCGTCTCACGATTGCGGGTATTCAGAACAGGAAAGATGAGGTGCTTGAAAGCGCAATCCACTATCTTCAATGTGAGATCGAGAAATCTCAATCGCATCCTATAGCTTCAAAACCCGAAGTGGATATTGTAATCAAGCCTTTTCAATGGGAAGACTGGTATGTTATGTGGAAACTCAATGCCTATCATCTGGCTGAACTTGGCATTATCATTGATGACGCTGATCAAGGCCCACCAGATTTTAATCTGCCGTATGATGAATCAAATCCCAATTACCCGGAAATGGATATGGCGTGGATTGATGAAGCGTATCTAAAAGGTAGGGGAAACTTCTGGATCGCGTGGAGCGACGATCAACCCTTGGGGCACGTGGGCGCTCAGGACTGCGGGGATTATATCGAACTCCGCCGCATGTACGTCAGAGCCGAATATCGCCGGCGTGGGGTTGGAACCTTGCTCGTCCAGGCCTTGATCGAACACTGTAAGCGACAAAAGGTAAGCGAGATCAAGGTATGGACGGCAGACGATGGGCTAGGTCGCCTGCTGTATGCGAAGTGTGGATTTCGCCAGATTGCCTTGAGTGATGCTGAACGCGCCCATAAGCGCGCGGTCGAGGGCGAAATCCGGATGTGTTTAGAACTGAGATAGTAACTAACTACCGGGCATTTAGGGTATTTTTTGTTTGTTTTCGAGCGTAGTTCGAAAACGAAAAATACCACTCTTAAAGCGGCTTGGTAGCTTAGCAATCTTTAGTCGCAAGTTCTAGCGAAATTGCAATATCGGCTTTTAAAGGGAAGGAGGCATACCTTGAAAATCGCGCTGCTCTATTATGATGAGTTTGCTGAATTTGAAGTCGTATTGGCCTGCCTGGTTTTTAGACGGCATGGCCTCATAACTGTCGCATTGGAAGACAGAGAATATCGAAGCGAGGAAGGCCAAAGACTTTGTGTTGATCAAGTCATCAAGGATGTTGACATTGATGCGATAGATCTGTTGATCATCCCCGGCGGGGACCCGGCACCCTTGGTGAACAATCTGGAATTGAAGCGCTTTGTCGAGAGCCTGGTTGCCAAAGACAAGAAAGTGGCCGGAATTTGTGGCGGGGCCGGTGTGCTGGCCGGTTTTGGGCTGCTGAAAGGGAAAAAATGTACCGGATTGTCTTCAGGTAAAGATCCAGACATTCCCGAATACCAGTACTTTTCAGAATCCATCTTCTTGGACGATTACGTAGTTGTGGATGGAAATATCATTACAGCGCAAGGACAAGCCTATGTGGAATTCGTCTTTGAGCTTGTGCGTCAAATGGGGTTGTGTGGGACGGAAGAAGAATGTCAGGCCGGGATCAGGTGGTTCAAGAATATCAGGTGATAAGCACTGGATGAATATCAATACATCGCTCGTGGGCCGGTTGGTGGCCTCGCAATTTCCCCAATGGGCAGAGCTTCCCATCAAGCCTGTTGCGCTCAGTGGGTGGGATAACCGGACTTTTCACCTTGGTGAAAATATGCTGGTGCGATTGCCCAGCGCTGCCAGATACCGAGAGCAGGTGGAAAAGGAACAATGTTGGTTGCCGCAACTTGCGCCACGTCTTCCACTGCCTATTCCAACCCCACTTGCTATGGGCCTGCCTGCCTATGGGTATCCCTGGCATTGGTCAATCTATCGCTGGCTGGAAGGTGAACCTGCTGCTGTGGAACGTATTGCCGATTTACGACGGTTTGCGCGTGACTTAGCTCAATTCCTTGCCGCCCTCCAACGGATTGACCCGGCTGGTGGTCCCCCCCCCGGCCGGCACAATTTTTGGCGCGGCGGGCCACTAACGACGTATGACGCGGATACGCGGCGGGCAATTGCGATCTTGAATGATGAGATTGATACCGGCGCAGCAATTGCAGTGTGGAAGACAGCCCTTAAGTCAACTTGGCATGGCTCACCGGTCTGGATTCACGGCGACGTTGCGGTGGGAAACCTGCTGGTCAAAGGCGGTCAGTTGTGTGCTGTGATAGATTTCGGATCTTCAGGGGTGGGGGACCCCGCGTGTGATATGGTGATTGCCTGGACCCTTTTAAAAGGGGAGAGCCGCGAAGCATTCCGCACAATACTTCAAGTTGATGATGGCACTTGGGCGCGGGGTCTGGGTTGGGCGCTGTGGAAAGCTCTGATTACCCTTGTTGAATATAGAAATACCAATCCCGCAAAAGCCAGAGATGCCCGGCGCGTTATTGCTGAAGTGCAGGAGGATTATCAGTGATGGAACTTACGTTAACTACCCCGGCGTTATTGTTTCCGGCGTTGTCGCTCTTGTTGCTGGCGTATACCAATCGTTTTCTCGCCCTCGCCAATCTGATTCGGGAATTGCATCACCGTTACCAGACCGAGCCAAACCCCGGTGTGGCAGGGCAGTTAGCAAACCTGCGGCGGCGCGTCTATATCATCCGCGATATGCAGGCGTTGGGCATCGCCAGTTTGTTCGGCTGCGTGTTGTGTATGTTCTTGTTGTTTGCTGGGCAGATGTTGATCGGTGAAGTGGTGTTCGGTGTGGCGTTGGTGTTGATGTTGCTCTCGCTGGCGCTTTCGTTCTGGGAAATTTTGATCTCCGTGGATGCGCTTAAACTCCAATTGCAGGATATGGAGCCGCCAGCCGGACTTTGATTTTCTGATATCTATAGTATTAATCTAATCTAAACTATGCCATAGAGGATATTTATAAGATGTATGTATTTGATAAATTAGCATCGATTTTGGTATGTTATTTCTACGATGATTTCTATGGCGTCGGCGTCAGATCTCTCAGAAGCACTATCGCAAAGAACGGGCCGACCGCGAGAGGGTGGGAGGCGGCTGCGGCGGCTATTCGAGATCGGGCCTTTTTGCCGGGCCAGCCTCTTGAGTTAGTACACAACAAAGCCAATAGGCCTTTGGAAGAGGATACAGACGAGGAAGCTTACCGCTGGTTGGATCTGTTGATCCAGAATGTGGAGCGCACCGGCGGTGAGATTCAAGGGTATTCGATAGAACGGGTCGAGCCTCCTGCACCGCCCGCGCAGGCCAATCGGGACCCTTTACTGGAATTTGCGCGAAAGCGACAATTTGCCGGAGATGATCTGCAAGCATGTTGGAGTCTGGTTATAAGGGGATTGGAGTATCATATTTTAGATGATAGTGAGATCGCGGAATTGTTGGGTTTATTGAGGAAACGGCGGGATTACGTCAATAATGACCTCGGGTTTGAGTTTATTGGGGACAGGCTGCGGGTCACGTTCCTTAACGAGAGATATTTTTGTTCGCCCGAAGAATTGCTGCCGGCGTTGGAGAACCTGGTAAACTATGTAAGCAAAGGTATGAATACGCAAACGCTCACACAATCAGAACTACAAGCTCAACAGTCTCCCGGCATGTCTCAAATGACGGTGAAGGATATTGATGTGAGTGAAGCCGGGGATGGCACGGAAATTCGCCAGGCGGATGGTTTGCCGGCGTCTGTGTCTGTGCCTGAATTCAAACCTCATCAAAAATTGGAGGTTATTACACCTGTAAGTGGAAACATTCCCCCGGATTTAGTGGAACCGCTTCGCGCGTTACATGGAAAGGATGAGGATGCGCGGACCGCGGCAGTCAGGGTGTTGCGAAAGGAAGGGTCGCGGATTATAGAGCCGTTGCTGGCATCCTTTCGGCGGGAAAAAGTGGAACCAAAAGCGGGCGAGTACGCGGAGGATTTGCTGTATGCCTTCAGGAATTCTATCCGTAGACGTTTGACGAAAGCGCTTGACGATGATTATGGCGGGGTTCGCGCGCTGGCCCTGGCGACACTGTTTCGCATTAAAAGGAAACGGGTGTTCGAGGCGTTAATTAAGGCCACCGAAGATCCCAACCCGTTGGTGCGGCGGATCGCGGTGTGTGATCTGGGGGAATTGGGCGACCCGCGCGCCATTGCGGCGATGACACGCGTGTTGCAGGATGAGAATGAGGAACTGGAATTACGGGCGGTAGCGATGGACTGGTTGGGAAAGTTCGCGCCGGAGCAGGTGATGCCCTATGTGATGTACGGGCTGGATCATCCTGAGCATAAGGTGCGGCGCGCAGCCGTGAAAGTATTGCGGCGCTGGGAGAAGCCGTACGCATTGATGATGGCCTTGGAAGGCAAGACGGCCAGTCAGGAGTTTGTGGCGTTGGAACTGGGCAAGATCGGGGTGCCCAGCGCGATAGCGCCGTTGATTGCGACGCTGGATAGTGATAACTGGACAGTGCAGGTGGAAGCTGCGCGACTTCTTGTGTCGCTCTATACGGATCATGTCCATGTGGGTGATAGACAACGGCAGATACTCCCGGCGTTGATGGCTTTGCTGGGAAAACGTGGGGTCACCTCAGAGGTGCAAGGAGTTGTGCTACATGCTTTACCTCAACTCAGAGAGGCCGCCGACATACGGGATCTTGCCTTTCTGGAGAATGCTTACCAGCGATATAGGGATCGTCAGGATGCAAAAGAGCAAGTGTTATTGCATGTAGATGCGCAACCGGATGAGCCATTTACCTTCGAAACCTATAAGGTGTTCGTCAGCCAGGTGGTGGAAATGGTACGGCGGTTCCGGATCAAGATTAGCGATGTCTCCTTGGGACGCATTCCCTCCCGGCTGGCTATTGAATTGCCACCGCTGTATCAGTCCAATTTACCGGTGTACATGCTCGCGCGCTGCCCAATATGCGGGGGAAAAGTCTCCGAGCCAGTGGATACCTTCAGTCTATCCGGATTGGGTTGGTGGGTAAGTGAACCCAGGGGATTCGGCTGGTTGGGGCGGACAGTGTATTTTGTTCGAGATTTTTACTCTTTGAACGCCCTGCGCAAAGGTGGGCCAAGTTACCGGGCCGAGTGCGCGCACGCGCGGGCGGTGATGTATGGTGTTAATTTGCACAGGATCATCCCTTACGATGTGAAGATGCCAAACTATGTGGTGATCGGCTCGGAGCGTCCGGGGGTGTTGCGCCCGTTTATGGAGCGCGATGGAAGCTATGCGATTATCCGCGCGCTGCCGGTGGGACGGTTGGATGATGCGGAGTGGCAGCCTCGGTACACGGTTTACTTCGTGAGTTATTTCCACGAGGACGCCGGTGCCTTTGCGGCAAGTCTCGCTCCGCAGGATTGGTACGATGACAAATTCCTGTGGCCTTACGACCAGATGGATTATGATCTGTCGCTGTGGGCTGAGGCCGGCAAGCTGTTTTGGTTGGGGGGTAAGGCAGATGATGATTCGTTGCGACGCGAACCGCCGGACGATTTTCCTTGCGCAGACGAAGACGGATTAGTGGGGCGTTGGGCTGTGGACAAAAAGAAGGGCGCCAAACTCCTGCGTCAGATATGGGGCTATTATGTGTATAAAACGCTCAGTCAGACCAACCCTGTCGAAGAACAAGCCTTGCTGCGGCGCGGGTTCCGACAAAAAGATAGGTCTACCCTTTAAAGGGAATTACCCATTAACGCGGTGCGTTCACCAGCAGTTCGATGAAAATTTAAGATGAAACCAAGTTTTCAAGGGTTTTTCACAATTTGCCAATTTTCGATTTTCAAGGGAGGGAGGAAGAGGTATCTATGGACGAATTCGACTTTGAGACGTTGGCTATCCATGCAGGTGAAGATGCCGACCCGGCTACAGGCGCGCTGCGCCAACCGCTGCACATGGCGACGACGTTCAAGTTGCCCAAATTCGGTGTTAAGCTATTTGACGCGCTGATGATGGACTCGGCTCGTCCGCCCTTTGCCTACACGCGCTGGGGCAATCCCACCTTGCGCGCGTTGGAAGATCGCCTGGCCGCGCTGGAAGGAGCCGAAGCCGCTGTGGTGACCGCCAGCGGGATGGCGGCGGTGTCCGCGTTGCTTCTCACATTGCTGAGCAGCGGTGACCATGTGATCGCCAGCGAAGTCTGCTACGCCGGTTCGGTGGAACTGCTCGGACAACATCTGCCGCGCTTTGGGATCGAGGTCAGCTTAGTGGATACCAGCGACCTGAACCAGGTACGCGCTGCACTCCGGCCTAACACGAAGTTGCTCTACGTTGAGACCCCGGCTAACCCCATCCTGCGCATTGCCGATATTGCTGCGCTGTCCAATATCGCGCACGGGGCGGGCGCGTTGTTGGCCGTGGATTCGACCTGGGCTGGCCCTGGCCTGCAAAAACCGCTGGCGCTGGGGTCGGACTTTGTCCTGCACAGTCTGACGAAATATCTGAACGGTCATGGGGATGCGTTGGGCGGGGTTGTGTTAGGCCCCACTAAAAACATACAACGTATCCGCAAGGAGATGCTGGTTCATCTCGGTGGCGCGCTCAGTCCCTTCAACGCCTGGTTGATCACGCGCGGATTGATCACGCTGCCCATACGGATGCAGCGTCATTGTGAGAACGCTCTGCGCGTCGCGCGTTTCCTGGAAGGCCATCCTAAGGTAGCGCGCGTTGTCTATCCGGGTTTGGAAAGCCATCCTCACCACGCGCTGGCCACCCGGCAGATGGCCGATTTTGGGGGGATGTTGACGTTCCGCCTCAAGGGAGGCTTGGGGTCGGCCATCACGTTGGCGGAAAAGATTAAATTATTCTCCTACGCTACATCCCTGGGCCATGCTCACAGCCTGCTATTCTATTATCCCACCGACATGTACATTGATGCGATGCCCTTTTACACGGAGGCACAGAAACGTCACATCCGTGAGTGGACCGGTGACGGTATCCTGCGTGCCAGCATCGGACTGGAAAACCCAGATGACCTGATCCGCGATTTGGATCAGGCCCTGCGCGCGCGCACCTTCAAAGGTTGGATTGGCCCATTGGCCTACCGGATTATGAAGAACATGCCCGATTTGGAACGTAGCACTAACGATGGGGGTTAGAACTATGCAAATTTACTATTTTTCAGGAACTGGAAACTCACTCCATGTGGCGCGGGAGTTGACAAAGCGATTCCCCGACGCCACGCTTGTGCCCATGCTCAGCGTTTTGCGCGATGATCGGATAGCAAGCACCGCAGAAACAGTGGGGTTGGTATTTCCCATTCATAACTTGACACTCCCTTTACTGGTCAGGCGATTTTTACAACAAGCCGATTTCAAGTCGGCGACCTATATGTTTGCTATCTCTACGCGACTTTGTTCAGACAAGGTTTTTTCAGACATAGACAAGCTACTGGCCAAGCAGGGGAAGTCGCTTGATGCGACTTTCTCGGTCGAAATGCCATGCACGTACACCCCCCTATTCAAAAGCCCTTCCCAAGAAGAGCTTGCAAGGATGGAGGCGGAACTGCAAAAGAGAATAGACACGATTCAAACAGTGATCGTGAACAGACAGACAAGCCGTGAAAAGGACGATCCGCTTGTATTTTTCTTGGGACATATTCT
The DNA here is from genome assembly GCA_016931185.1 of Anaerolineae bacterium. Classification (GTDB taxonomy): domain Bacteria; phylum Chloroflexota; class Anaerolineae; order B4-G1; family SLSP01; genus JAFGFI01. The sequence goes on along the minus strand of JAFGFI010000382.1, from coordinate 9,833 downwards.
GTATCCGGTGATCACGGCTTATATGCAAAATGTGCGTTTCCCAGGCATGATCCGCTCTTTTTATGCAGATTCAAAATGTACGGGATGCGGGGTGTGTGAGAAAGTTTGCTTGACCGGGAGAATCCACATGAAAGACAACCGGCCTGAATGGAGTAATCGCATCGACTGTGCGTATTGTTTTGCGTGTCTGCATTATTGTCCGGTTCAAGCTATTCAGATCAGGGGAAGATCGACCATAGCTAAGGGCAGATACCATCATCCTGAAATTACCGTAGCAGATATAACCAGACAAAAACATGAAGAAGGTAAGGAATGAACACTTATGCAGAAAAGCACACCTGGAAAAGTCTCTACCGGGTTGGGGGAACAGCTCCCCTGGTTGCATTAATTTTTTATATAACCCAAATGGTGGTGATTATCTTAGGGAAGACGTACCCCATCACGATCCACGATTGGTATTCGCTCTTTGCGCGCAACAAGCTCCTGGGTCTCATCTATATTAACGCCCTGGATATGTTCTCTATTACGTTTTTAGGCACGATGTTCCTTGCCCTGTATGTCGCTCTCAGTCACTGCAATCCGTCGTTGATGGCCATCGCGGCCTTTTTCGCCTTTTTGGGGATAGCGGTCTTTGTCTCGTCGCGTGCGACGATGGTATCGGCTATTCTTTCTCTCAGTGAACAATACGCGGCTGCGACAACGGAGGGACAACGCTCTCAACTCTTAGCGGCAGGACAGGCAATACACGCGCCAATCCGCGCGACTACAGAAACCACCGGCTTCCTCTTTATGGCCGTTGCGGGGCTACTGATCTCCATTGTCAGCTTGCGGAATGAAGTTTTTGGTAAAGGAGTTGCATATCTGGGAATCCTGGCAAGCACAGCTACCTTTGCCGATGATGTTAGCCTCATCTTTGTTCCCCCGCTGGCTGCCATACTTATGCCCATCAACAGCCTGCTCTGGCTGGTATGGTGGCTTTTGATAAGTCATAATCTCTTTAAAGAATCAAGGAGGATGTAAAATGCAAGATACTTATTGGTCTGAACCACAAGCTGCCTATGAAGAGCGGCGACGTCTCTATTTGAATTATTGTGCTATGCACGCCCCGGATACCCGGTTTCCAGGCAGGCTCATGAACTTTTTTAGCCAGATTGCGCGCCTGGAACTGGGTCTGGATGTGGATGAAGGCTCGATCCGAGAAAGCATTGCCTTCGTGGATTCCCGTCATGACTGCTGCGACTTTGCCGTTGGCGGATTACTGCGCATCCTGTACCGGTATCACAATAGCCCGCATATTGCGGCATCTTTGCTTGATGACATCCGCGCGTGCCTGCTGCGTTTTAAATATTGGTGGGATGAGCCGGCAGGCGATAACCATCGTTGTTATCATACCGAGAATCACCAGATCATCTTTCATTCCGATGAACTGCTGGCAGGCCAGTTGTTCCCGGAGCAGATCTTTGAGAACAATGGGCAAAATGGACAGTACCATATTGAGCATGCCCTGCACTTCATCCGCCGCTGGTTTACATTTCGGATCAGGTTCGGATTCAGCGAGTGGCTGTCGAATTGTTATTTTGACGAGGATCTGCTGGCATTGGTCAATCTCTATGATTTTGCCGTGCAGCCCGACGTGCGCGCGCAGGCCGGGCTGCTGATTGATGTGCTGATGTTTGAAATGGCCCTTCATAGTTACCGGGGCGTGTTCGGCTGTACTCACGGGCGGACCTACACACGACTGATCAAGGGCGCGCGGGAGAATGGTTCCGCAACGACAATAAAGCTCATGTTAGGGATGGGGTTGTATAACACACCTCAGAGTCTGGGAGCAATACCTTTGGCAACGAGCAATTATCGCTGCCCCCCCATCTTTGAGGCTATAGCGGCGGATTTGGACGCGCCGATTTTATGTTGCGAGCGTCATAGTCTAAATATCGAAGATGCACTAAAGCATGGGTTATCTTATGACAGCATTGAGGATGGACACTTATATTGGAGCATCCAGGATTATGTGCATCCTAATATCTTCGCGCTGTCCCAACGTATGTTCCAGGAATATGGCGTGCGCCTGTATGAGGATTATGAGGCCCGCTATCAGGCTCTCTATCAGTGGCAGATCGATGAGTATGGTGAGATCGTGGCCCCCAATTTGGAGTGCCACGCGATGACCGAGGTCCACATCCAGACCTATCGCACGCCGGCTTACTTGCTCAGTTGTGCGCAGGATTATCGGCCCGGCAAGCCCGGCTACCAACAACATATCTGGCAAGCTACACTGGGACTTGACGCTATGGTTTTCACCAACCACCCCGGCGCGGCGGATGAAATCTCACGCCCGAATTATTGGGCGGGCAACGGCGTCATGCCACGCGCAGCGCAACACAAAAATGTACTCATTTCTGTTTACCACGTATCCCCGAAAGATGCTTTTCCCTTTTCCCATGCCTATTTCCCCCGCGATGCTTTTGATGAAGTGGTGGAATATGAGCATTGGGTTTGCGCGCGCAAGGGCACGGGTTTCCTGGCTCTTTATAGCCAGCATCCCTATCGCTGGATGCCGGATCAGGCGGGGCAGATCGTCGAAGTGCGCGTGGATAGCCCGGATAATATCTGGGTCTGCGAGATGGGCGATGCTACACAGTGGTCAGACTTTGCGGCTTTTGTAAAAGCAGTTAGCACAACGGAGGTCCACTGTCACGGGCTAGATGTTCAATACATATCGCCATCACTGGGATTGGTCCGCTTTGGCTGGCAAGGGAATTTTGAGGTGGCGGGAGAAATAATTGCCCTGCATGACACGCCACGTTTTGATAATCCTTATAGCCAATGCGCGTTTTTGTCGCCGCAGATTGAGATTCATCGGGGGGAAGAAACGTTGCTGTTGGACTTCGCGCCTTTCTACCCTTGCTAAGTTGGAAATTTGTCAGATACTATGGTAAACTGGCTGTTTTACGGAGGTATTTTTTATGACAGACATCAAAACACATTCACTTATTGCTGTAGTTACCGGAGCGGCTTCTGGAATCGGATATGCATTGAGTAAGGCTCTGCTCAAGCGCGGCATATTCGTCTATTGCGTTGATAATAATAACGAGCTAGAAAAACGTATCACACCGCTGGGTCAAATGACCCAGACGCGGCTGATGGATGTGCGCGACTTTGACGCCTGGGAAAAACTGCTGGCAGAAATTATAGTCGCGCATGGTCACATTGATTATCTATTCAATAATGCGGGGATCGGTTATGGTTGTGATAGCGTAAACCTTGAGCGTGAACATTACGATCGCTATATTGATATCAATATTCGCGGCGTGACTAATGCGATCTCGCTGATCTATCCGCAAATGATCAGGCAAGGAAATGGCACGATTGTCAATACCGCCTCGGTAGGCGGTTTGATTCCCTCGGCTTTGATGACGCCGTATGCGATGAGCAAGCACGCGATTTATGGCCTGAGTGAAAGTCTGCGCCTTGAGGCCGCCTTAAAAGGTGTGCGCGTGATTACCTTGTGCCCTGGTGCGGTGGACACCCCAATTTTTGATAGCGTGGCCCCTGGCGATATCAAGCCCATCAAGTCCACCCGCCTGCGTGAATACACACAGGAGAAAAGAGTTTCCATCAGCGCCGACAAGTTTGCCGAACTCGCGTTAAACGACATCACCAAAAACAAAAGCCCGATTATTTACCCGCGCTCGTTTCGCCTGCTTGTTTTTATCTATCGCTTTATGCCGGCGCTCTATCGTCTGATAACGGCCAAGAACCTGCGCGATGAAATGCAGCGCTTAAATTCACCACTTCCAAGCGACAGCCTTATCGAATAAACGTGAAAGATAAATGCCTCGTTCAGGAATCTTCGGATGATCATCCAATTGCCGAGCGGGGTATTGCCGACATAGATGTATGGCAAGTCAAGACTTTACGAAATTGGGAAAAACTATCTGCAGTGATAGACTCTCAACAGAAATGATCACTGCTAGGTTGAGTTATGGGCCTTGCGCGTGGATACATAATGAACGATTGGTTAAAACGGCTCTTGCAAAACAGCATGATATTCAGAGTTGTTCTTGCGCTCCTTGCGCTGGGTTTACTTGCCTTTTGGTTGCAGGACGAATTTCGTATGGCTGTGACGGCCATGCTATTGGCACTGATGATGGGTGGCTATATGCTCTATATCGCTTTTTCTCCAGGTGGACGGTACACTATCCCACGTACCCAACTCTTCCCCGACCTTACCCGCTGGCAGGTGATCATTTTTGGTCTAGCAGCGGTCGCATTTGGCCTGTTTATACTGACCCGTACCATCCAGGGAGATTTGCCCACACGCCGGCAGGTGCAACAACGCGCTCTACAGCAACGTCTGGCCGGTGTGGAGCATAGCACCTGGTTGGATCTTTCAGGACTCAATCTGCGTGAGGTCCCTCCGGTAGTCTGGCAGATGACGCATCTCACAGATCTCAATTTAAACCGGAACCGTTTATCTTCCCTGTCTGCTGACATCCAGAATTTGACCCATTTGGAACATCTCGACCTCTGGAACAATCGCTTGACGACATTGCCCCCGGAGATTGGTGCGCTTTCTCACCTGGAATGGCTTGATGTCGGCGACAATCGCCTGGAGACGCTGCCGCCCGAAATTGCACACTTACAACAACTTATACATCTTGAACTGCAATATAATCATCTGACCGAATTTTCCGATGTTATTCTGGAACTTCCCAATCTGGACGCGCTTAACCTTTCGGGCAACCGGATGGGCGAGTTGCCTGCCAGCTTTGTCCAACGCGCCGAAGCGAGCGGTTTAGACATAACTTATAGCCCCTATGCCTCACGGATCAATTTGTTGTCTGCCTTTGTCATTGGGCTGACATTTGTGTTACCCGTGGTGCTGAGTATCGGCATTGAACACCGGTGGAGAATGCGCGAACACGTGCAACGCCAGGCAGCGCAACAACAGGGTATCGTTTTCCCTATCCCGCCACAACTCCGGCTCCCCACACTTTTCGCAATGTTGGGTATTGGCGCCGTCTACTTGGTTTTCTTTGTTGCAAGCCTTCATGAGGAAACCACGGGCATAGCATTTGAGGGAAGCGTTATGATGTTCCTCATCTTTTGTCCTCTCATTATTGTGGGGATACTCTTTCTACGACATCACACCGGGCTGGTCATTCTGACCAACAGGGGTATTCATTCACGCCGTCCGGGCCACGATGTTTTCCTGGCCTACGACGCTATTACTGCATTGGAATCACGCACCAATCCCTTTACCGCCGGGCTGTTCATTCATGGGGCGGGGTTTACCCTTCCCATTCCACGCACCCTGGAAAACTTCCCCCACTTTTACGAACTTGTGCTCAATCGCGTCGCGCCCGCCGTGCGGGAGGCCGCGCTAGAAGGATCGGCCTCTACGTCCTCCCCAAGTGCAGCGGAGGACGCAGGTATTACTCTCAGCATCACACCGCGTATGCGGGCACTCTACATCGTCGCCACCGTGCTGTTTATCGGCCTTTACCTGGGATTCAGTTTGTTGGGTCTGTGGATGAGCTTGGCGCAAATGCCCCTCCGCGACTTTACCCCAGATCACTGGCGCTCGATCTTGTTCTTTTTCCTGATGATAAGCGTGATTTTCGTCCCCGTGCTCATTTTTGTCATCCGCAGCTTTTTCACCCGCTATGGGCCACGCAACATCGAACAGCCCGTGGCCTGGGAATTCTATCCTGACCGTCTGCGCTATCGCTTCCCTCGCAGCGAATGGTACAAACGTCCTGCCCGCGATTTACAACGTATCACCCTTGAACCTATCCGGGTAACCGTCCGTGGCAGCGCGAGTGTCAAGCAACAGGTGACTATTTACATGATCGTCTTGGAATTTAGCGACAGCCATCGCCTGGCTATTAGCCAGGGACAAGCCGTAGCATTTGGCTCTTCAACGGAAAAGCTATATTCCCTCATCAGCCGGTACTATGGACAAAATATGCCCTGAGAACCTATCCAAAGATCATAAACTATAAGTGAGCATCCATATCTCGCTAACAGGCAGAAGGTCTCATCAAGAGGCTGCAAGGCAAATGCCGTTGGCTTACAAGCACTTTCTTAATCCACCGAGCCGCATCAATTGGCATTTTGCCGATGAGAGGTGGGGTAGTGTGATCTATGGGGGGATATAGGTTTTGCTCTCCGTCAATCAATTAGGGCTAAAAAGGAGACCCCACATGTTGAAGACTTCATCGTTTCGTGACGCACTCAGGTTTATCCGGGGCAATAATCTAATCTTTGCGTTAACCGATCTGCTGGGTAACTTTACCCGTGGTATGGTGATACCCTATGTTTCCTTTTACATCCTGGCCCTGGGCGGGGATACGACCCAGATCGGCCTCGTGAATTCAATCAGCCCGCTTGCCGGCCTCCTGATGTTCCCCATCAGCGGCTACATCGCCGATCACGCCAGCCGTGTTAGATTGGTCGTTCTGGGCAGTTGTTTTTCTGCTGCCATCATCCTGCTGGATATCCTGGCTCCAACCTGGCAGGTGCTGGCCGTGGCCGCGCTGTTGCAGGGCTTTGTTGTCTTTGCACTCCCTGCCAGGTCGGCCCTTATCGCCGACTCACTCCCGCCGGAGGATCGTGGCCGGGGGATTGCCGCGCAGAATACACTCTCTTGGGGACTGACCGTGTTTGCTCCCTACATTGGGGGTATTGTTGTGGATACCTACGGCCCGAAAACCGGAATACGCATTCTTTATTGGACGGTGATAGTTGCTTACATCATTGCCGCCACCATACAGACGCGCTTCCTCAAGGAAACGACCGTGAATGCCGGGAACGGGAAGCGGTTGACCTTATCTATGTTGCGTAGTGTGCTGTGGGATGCATATCGGGGCTTTTCTTCGCTTATGGGACAGTTGCCCGGTTCCCTTCAAAGCACTGGCGGGGGCCATTATCCTGAGTTACGTGGCGACGGCCGTGGTCGGCCCTTTCTGGGCGCTCTACGCGGTGGACTATCTTGGGCTTTCTCTTTCAGTGTGGGGCGTGATTTTGTTGGTGGAATTGATCTTGAAGACAGTGATGTTCATTCCGGCGGGAATTTTGGTGGACCGCTGGGGACGGACGGCGTCTGCCATCACCGCGTTGCTGCTCTCGTTGGATGTATTCCCTCCTTATGTCTTTGCTCCAAATTTTGCTACCGTCTTGTTGACACGTGTCGGTATCGCTGTAGCGTACGCTATTGGACTGCCATCGTGTTCTGCGCTGATGGCGGACATGGTTCCCCGCGATATCCGGGGCCGTGTGATGGCGGCGCTGGGACATGGCGGGATCAAGATCGGAGTGACCGGCGGAGGCGCGGGCGGACCCGGTGTAGGCTATGTCACCATTATTCCGCTGATGATTGTATCCCTGGCCGGAGGTTACCTCTACACCTGGAATCCGGCTGCCCCGTGGTACTGTGCCACATTTGCCACCGTGTTTGCGATCATCCTGATCGCGTGCTTTATACGCGATCCCAAGCAGGCAGATCGCTGAAGGCTATCTCTGCTAGGGCTATCGCATTTGATTCAATATGAGTCAGACTACAAAAGTCTTGCGAGTGGACGGCTCGATCAGGCACTTTGTTACCCGCATCTTTCTTATAAACCAAATGCTGGCTGAGACTTTTGTAGTCTGAGGCTTTAAATGCGATAGCCCTACTATCTCTGCCCCCTCGAACGGAAATAGAGTCCGTTACTTCGCTTCAAGAAAATATACGGAAGCATTATTTTTATTATAGCTTCGCGTAATGCGGTAATTTTCCTGTAAACCAGTCAAAATGAGAGTATCCTCTCCAGGGTATATATGAGAAAAGACGAGCCATAGTTTCTGAAAACCGCATAAGAGAAGTTAAAGGTGTTTTTCGTTATCATTTTGTAATCCTCATTAGCACAAAATCTTATAAACTTAGAAATAGGTCGTTCTTCGTCAAAGTGTCTCTTCAACACCTTTTTAGATTTACCTTCCGAGAAGTTTGAGAATCCTATGCAACTTCCTGGGAGGTAGTGTTCATATTAGGAGGTTATATGAAACCACAAACTGTGTTGATAGCATTTGTCCGTCGTCTGGCTACGATTGGCGTGTATAGCACATTGTTATTGGCCTTTATCGTGGCTGTGTCTCCTGCGCGCGCGCAGGAAGATCTTCCTCCGTATCCTGGCATACAAGAAGACCGGCAATACCCGGAGTGGTGGTATGCGCCGGGAAAGCTCCTACTGCCCCAGACGCAGCCTATAACGCAACCGGAGTGGTGGTATGCCGGTTCAACCATTCCTCAGCCTATGGATTTCTCTACCCTTGATATTTCTATCACCGCGCCCGGCGCACAACCCCAAAATGAGGGTGTCATCCCTGTAAACGTTCATGTTACTGCTGATGGGACAACTCCTGACATTATTGTGCAGGTCACATCAGACAACGTTCCCGATCAGGCGATCTATGCCGGCTACGAAAAAACACCCTCCGGCACCATTCAGAACTTGGGCGGATTTCAACAGGCCAAGTTTATGGGAGGTGCCAGCCCTACTGGCGTTGCCGACATTACCTTTAAGTATGAACCGTTGACCAGTGGATGGCTCAATTTTACCGTCCAGGTTTGGGTGGGAGGTAATTTGCTGCGCGGTCCCGAAACCCACGCCGTCTACGTTTCTCCGGTCACGGCGGCTTTTTCGACGTACAATGTTTCTGTAACCCCGGCAGGAAGTCAAACCTTGAACGCGGGCGCAATTCCCTTAACAGTGCGATTCACTGCGGATGGGAATACGCCTCCCGTCATCATTCAGGTGTTTGGCGAAGATGTGCCGGGTAAGGCAATATATGTTGACAATAGCCGGAACCCTGATGGTACTATCCAGAATCTCGCCGGGTTCCAACAGGCTAAATTTATGGGAGGTGTCGGTCCTGATCACATTGCTGAAGTTACCTTTTATTACGAGCCTTTGCAGGCCGGTTCGCTTAACTTCGAAGTTAAGGTATGGGTGGGAGACACTTTGATCTACGGGCCACAATCGCACACGGTGTATGTGACTGCTGTCTCTTCTTCTTTTAGAACTTTCAGTACCGCCGCCAGCCTGGGCGGAAATAGCCAGGGATTTAACGCGGGGTATATTCCGCTTAACATCCAGGTGACTGCAAATGGCACAACGCCGGATATTGTGATGCAAGTTTCTTCTGAGGAGATCCCGGATCACGCTATCTATGCCGGCTATGATAAATCTCCGGCCGGCACGATTCAGAATCTCGGTTCTTTTCAACTGATTAGATTCCGTGGTGGCGTGGGGCCTGACTACAGGGCCAGTGTCACACTGAATTATGAGCCGTTACAGGAGGGGTGGATCAACTATACTGTTCAGGTGTTTATGGGTGGCAATTCTATCTATGGGCCAACCCGCCATTTTATCTACATTAAGCCATCGGGAGCAGCTAGTACCCGCTATCCGCCCAAAATCAATACCTTTGCCGTTGAAACCCAGGTGTACACACAGACGACGTTTAGCGTGGATGTGACCGGCGATCCTGTTCCCCAATATACTCTGGACTGTGGTAGCCCGTCTGCACATGTTGACCAGGAAGCATGTGCGTGCAGCTACACGGGACCAGGGTATTATAAGGCGGAACTTACAGCTACTAATCAGGATGATGAGGGGGTTCTCTATACGGAAACCGCCACTGCTCCGGTACTGGTTCCATCCGCCTGGTGTTTTATGCCAGTGATGATGCGATCCTACTACTTGGACTTTGGACAACAGAAAATAACCACGATGTGAATCGCGGTTAGAAAAGCAGCTTGAAAAGCGAAAAAACGTGCCGCCGTT
>JAFGFI010000381.1 GCA_016931185.1 Anaerolineae bacterium | reverse complement strand
TTCGACTGCGTCCCGCAAAAGCGGCGGGACTCCGCTCAGGGTGACGGATACCGCGAAAATTGTGCCAGATTTAACTCGTTTCTCTATGAGATTCCGGCGGATCCAGCATTCTAATCAAGCGATCTGGAACTTTCCTGGCGAGTCTCAACAGCTTCAACGCGATTCTCTTGGGCATTCCCTGTTGTACTTGGGACACGTCCGTCTCGCTTTGTGAAGGAATGGCGCCCAAGAGGGAGAGGTCCTCTGGGGTTGCCGATTCGGCGAGCACGTTTCGGAAGAAGCTCGCATCTCCATACTGGAATACTTCCTCCATCATGTTTAGGTATGCAAAGCGGTTCCCATTACCAGTGACGACCAACGGGATATCAAAAGCTTTCGTTGCCGTTACTGTACTCACGTGGATACCTCTCATACAGACAGAGCAGAAGTCGCCACTCGTTTCCAAAAACTGCTTATATAGGTTCAACAGATTGGCGCGGTTGGGTGTGAACATCAGGTGGTCGGCGCCCGTTGCCTCCATAGCGTTCTTGATATTCGCTCGCGCTGGTTCTGCCAGGTATCCGTTGTCGAAGGTTACGCTCAAGCACTTCAGTCCATACACCTTGCTGCACACATACAATGCATAAGTGCTGTCTTTTCCCCCGCTAAGGGGAATTAGACAGTCATAGGGCCGGTGAAGTTGTCGCGCCTGCTCCACTAACTCTTCGAGTTCGCTTTTCCGCTGCGCCTTCACAGCATCCCAATTCCCATGTGATGCCTCAAACGTTCTGCAATGATGACACACGCCTGCCTCATCAAGCTGCGCGCTTGGTAAGCTTGCGGGAAGTATACAACGGGCGCATCTCTTAACCTCTGCCACTGTATTCATTATGCAAGGACCTCCAGATGTTTACTATGCATCTCCAATTTTTCACAGTTCTGAAGCACAAGCATGCGTTCCACAATGTTGTACTAAAAAGCGATCACGAATGCCTACTCTTGGGTAGGTGCTTACAGTCGTATGCTGATTTTCTGGGTTTGCCCATACTTCAAGCCCAAGTGCAACGGCATTGGCGATAAATTGCCCGACTGAGCATTACCTCCGCTCGTACTTTCTGAACCATAGTAAGTGTTGACGTAAGCTATGCGCATGTTTGTTCCTGGTGCTTTCCTTCAATACAGCAAATCTTCTTCACTTACACCCACGAGATGCGCAAAATGGGAAAGAAAAGTATCCCTGCCCAGTTCATCTTCCAAAGCCTCGCGACTAGAATCAATAGCATTGGTGTAGAAGGGTAAATTTTCAACAAGCTGCGATAAGGCCGCGATAATCTCTTGTGCATCTAAAGAATAACAACTTATTCCGATGGGAAAGCGACTCATAAACTGTGCCACGGATGCATGGCCTGGACCATGATAGAAAATAGGCTTACCAGCGGCGAGATAAGTCGTAAGCTTGTTTGGAAAACATAACCGTACTGACAAATCGTAGGCTGGACTAAACCAGTAGGGTAGGTATGTCACATCTACTTCCGATAAGATTTTGACAACTTCATCCTGCTCTCGCCAACCTAGATACTCAATGTTTGCGCTTGACTTTGTATTGACTGATAAGGAAGTACCAAGCACCCGAATACGCACACGCCGTCCATCAACCTGCCAGTCAACTTGATTTAGCGCATTGAGCAAGGAATTCCATTCTTGAGATGCATAGAGACTTCCTGCAAACCCAATCACGAGCTGGTCAGAATTCGTATTTTCACGAAGTACAGGTTTTGCAATACCCTCACGGAAAGCTTGGATCAAGACTACAGGCTCAATGCCGTAGATTTTTTGATAGTATTCACCCATTGGCCTGGAGGCCACACCGCATTTTTCAGCCGCTTTTAACAATTCCGCAAATTCATAGAGCAATTTTCGACGCAAGAAACGATCGTAGCCTTGGTCCATGAGTTGTCTTTCGGGAGGATCCCAGATTGTTGTGACAAACCGCACATTCAACTCTGAGACCACTTTTTTGGTGATACGTATCATTATTGGATCGTTAAGCACTGCCCAAATCATATCGACATCATAACGGCGCGCGAACTCCACAATACGTGCAACTATTTCTTGCGTGTTATAGCTATATATCCAGCGACGTGAGATAAACTGGGACGCCCGCACCCCAAAACGGCCAAGCCCTCGCATCTTTTGGACATTTGGGAGCAAAGCAGAGTCAAAAGGAAGCCAATTGAGATCAAAAGAAACTCCTTGGTAGCCCGATGGAAGTATGCCAAAACATATAATGGAATCCCTAGGGTAAGCGAGACATAAGTCGTGCAGAAATACCCCTCCTACCCCAGAATAGCCTGGAGGTGTGCGTGTTAACAATAATAGATGAGGAACACTCACGAGTTAGATCTCCGATCAAATGCCTATCTCATAGTGCCCAAGCAAAATTTTTAAAACAGTGCTACTTACAGAAGGTTTCTCATATCCAGAGGGCACTTTCCAAACTGGTAGTTCACTTACTGCCAACCCAACACCATCCACTATGGTCTTGAGATCAACACCGCTGAGGAGGTTACTGCCTACTTCAATCGTTTCAGGTCGCTCGGTCACATCACGCAGGGTTACATTCGGAACGTGTAAAATGCAGCACTCCTCCTGTACAGTACCACTATCGCTAAGCACACAAAAAGCATTTTGCTCCAACTTCAAGAAATCAAAAAAACCGAATGGCTTCAAGAAACGAAGTTGTTCATTCTCAGAATTAAGTCCAAAAGCGCTCATCTTCGCTTTGGTTCGCGGATGCGTGCTTACAATAACAGGGAGGGTATACGATTTTTGCAATAGCTCCAGCGCTTGCGTCAGACTATGCAGGCGGGGTTCAATGTCCACATTCTCTGCGCGGTGCATTGTAATCAGGAAATACTTTCCAGGGTGTAACTTCAATGTCTCCAAGATAGAAGACGCCTCAATCTCTAAGGCATAATGCTGAATAACCTCGTAGATGGGATTCCCTATTACATAAATCCGCTCACCAGCTATTCCTTCCCGTAATAAATTAGCGCGGCTCCGTTCCGTATAGGGCATCAAGATATCGCTACTGTGGTCAATAACCCGGCGATTGACTTCTTCCGGCACACGATCATCATAACAGCGATTACCAGCTTCCATATGGTAAACAGGAATGCCCAGACGCTTAGCGACAACAGCCGAAAGCCCACTATTTGTATCTCCCAGGATGAGAAGGCGATCCGGTCGTTCTGCCAACATAACCTTCTCAGTTTCCATGATGATTTTCCCAATCTGCTCGCCGAAGCTGTTTCCCTGGATGCCGAGGTAATGATCCGGCTGCCGCACACCTAACTGCGTAAAGAAAATGTCACTTAGATTGGCGTCGAAGTTCTGGCCCGTATGGACAAGGACATGGTCGCACAGCGCATCCAGTTTCCCGATGATAAGGCTCAAACGGATGATTTCTGGGCGAGTCCCCAGGATTGTCATAACTTTCATCGGAGCAATTCCTCAGTCGTTTGATTTGTGGCACCGTCACGCATAAGATCATACTGGCGCAGTAGCGATTCCAGAGCGGAACAAGTCATCACATTCTGCGCTGAACTGAACTCGTCCTGCAATGGATAAACGTGTGTTTCAGCGTCTTCCCGCAGCTCAGGGAGAATTGGCAAGATTACATAGTAGATTCCACGCTCAATGGTTCTATGACATTCTTCTTCTGATACCAGAATCTCGTGTACTTTTTCACCCGGACGAATTCCCGTGATAATCGTTTCGATCGGACGGTCACCGATCAGCACTGCCGCCAGATCCACCATGCGGGCAGCCGGAGCGCGGGGTATATAAGTTTCGCCGCGGCTACCTTCACAAACGGCAGCGAAAATCACATCTACGGCTTGATTCAGGCTTAGTAGAAAGCGTGTCATCTCCGATGTTGTGATAGTCACCGGCCCACCGTTTTTGATCTGCTCGTGAAAGAGGGGGATCACCGACCCTCGTGAAGCCAGCACATTGCCGTAGCGAACACATAAGAAACGGGTGCTAGGACAGCGCATGTTGGCCTGGATGAAAATGCGTTCCTGGATGGCTTTGGTCATTCCCATCACGTTCACCGCTTTGCAGGCCTTGTCCGTTGAAATCCCTACGACTGTTTCCACGGGCAGTTGGTGTTCTTGAATAGCGCACACGATGTTTTCTGGCCCCATGATATTCGTTAATACGGCTTGATAGGGAAAGTATTCACACGTTGGGACTTGCTTCAAGGCGGCAGCATTGAAGACGACATCGGCATCACGAAGCGCAGCGGCGATGCTATGAAAATCACGCACATCGCCGATGCGGAATTCCAGAAGCTGTTCAAAGTTGTGGTAGATAATCTCATCCGTAGCCGCCCGCTTCTGTTGATAGGCTACCCGCATAGCGTGCTGTTTAGCCTCGTCACGGGAGAAGACGATGATTTTCTGTGGTTGCCCTAATTCCCCAGACAGCAAGCGATGAATCAGCACCTTACCCAGAGAGCCGGTACCACCGGTTACCAACACTCGCTTATCTTCCAACACTTTATCTATCATTGATCCTCATTTCTCCATTGTTGGTACTTGGGCCATTCCGCCGCCAACCCGGCAATCATCTCGTCCCAAGTGGGCGAGGCCCATCCTATAGCGGCTTCGAATCGCGCACCGTTCAAACTGCGATCACATTGAAATACATCTTCGGGTTCAATGGTGATATCATCCCAGCCTAGCGCATCACGCAGACGCACGAGCAAATCATATTTAGTAATTGACTCACTTGCTACATGATAAATGCCACTCAATGCCGGATGGTTCTCCAGTAAATTGCCAATCAGTTGAGCCAGTACGGCCGTTGATACACCGCTGTAAATTGCATTCCGGTAGCCCTTGATGGTTTGACCACGCTGCGTTGCAAGCCACTCTAGCAACCCGGCTCTATGTTTTAACTCCCAACCGATGATCGAAGTGCGTAGCGTCAGACAACCAGGGCGATCAAGTTCTCCTAACAGTTTTGTTCGTCCGTAGAGATCCACAGGGTCGGGCAAATCATCTTCGGTGTAGTTGCCGCGTTGGCCGGAAAATACGCAATCCGTAGAGAGGTGAATGAGCCGCGTCCCACGCGCTTCGCACAGGTCGGCCAATTGATGAGGGAACAGGGCGTTGACCTGGATCGAAGGGATCGCGAACTTGGCTTCTGCACGCTGCTTGACGATGCCGATGCAGTTGATGACCACCTGTGGACGCAATTCTGTGATTACTTTTTTTATACTGTCCAGATTAAAAACATCAACATCGTCACATGCATGGTAGCAATCGAGATCGGTAAAAACAGGATGCGAAAGCCACAGGCTAGGTTGGCTGCGAAATGTAACGAAAATATCTCTTTGAAAGTGCAGTTGGCGATAAACTTTGTGCCCCAACATTCCGGAACTACCCAAAATCAAAACTTTTTCCATAATGCTCAAATCCAACTCGTCTTTGTCTCACTTAACGCATAAACTTTTTGGTGTGCGGAAGAGTTTACGTTTTATTCGCATAGCTAACCGATAGCCGAAGCCTAAAACTTGGTAATAACGTGTCGGCAGTGTTTTTAGTAGCCATAGTTTAATTCTATTCTTTACATTATCGAGACGATAAAGGTTCTTCCAAGTATACTTTTGAGCAACCTTTCGCTTAAGATCATTATCTTTGAGGATAGTGCAATAAATAGCCTCATAGTTTCGCACCATCCGTTCCGGATTTCCACGAAGCTGGTAAATTTCTGTCTTACAATGTTCCCCCAGACATAAACGATAAGCTTGATTTTGAATCAATTGGGCTAAAACCGATTGAAATTGTGCAAAATTGCCACGCTCAACCAGCAAATCAGGGATGAGTACAAATTCTTCTGCCACCGACCAGTCAGTTTGATTGAATTCGTTGGAATAATTGTTTGTAAAGGACACCACCGGAATTCCCAAAGCCATAGCATCCATTAAAGTAAAACCCCCGCCTGAGGGGAAAGTGTCAATGACTATATCAGCCATACCGAGGACTTTTATATAATCTTGTATCCAACCCAAAAAACGCAGCCGGCTTTCTATCTCAGGAGTCAACAGTTCTGTTAAGAACGGCAGTTCTTCTTTTTGTACACCGATGACTAGATAATAGCAGGTCGGGTGTTGACCTAGCACGGCCAAAATCGCTCGCCAGAACTCTACGGATTGAAATTTTGGGACTCGTCCGGCGCTTACCAAAATAATTGCATCTTGAGGAATACTGAAGTGTAGCCTATGGCAAAATTCAAGCTGTGCCCTTTCTGGTAAACCAGGCTCTAATTCCACAAATGAGCAAGGACAAGGACTATCTATGAATGGATGTCGAGCAGACGGGATACTCCAATCAAAATCGGGCGCGACGAATTGCGGCGGGGGACCATAAACAGCCGCGACTTTCAATGGGGCAGGGTGCAAAGAGACCAAGAAATAGTGTCTCAGATCGGCTAGTCCCGCGTTAGTAACTAAGAGATCAGGCTTAAAATTATAAATCTGTGTAGCCAGCCAGACAATTTTTTCTACTTCACCAGTCAAAAGATTAGAATCCGGTACCGCGATTAATTTGCATTGATGATCTCTAACAAAACGCGGCAGATGCTTATCCTCAAAGGTTGACTCCGGGTCAAGGGAAAAAAAGGCAACCTCAAACCGCGATTTTTCATGAAATTGCGCCAACAGTAGATTGATGCGTTGGAAAACTGAAGTTGTACACCACATCAGATACGTCAAATATGCAACCTTTATTTTCCGTTGCGGTGAGAACGTTGGCTGGCGCCGTGGGGGGAAACGGTAAAGCCTCGCCAATTGTGCAATGCGCGTCAAGATATCATAATCATACTGATACTTATCACCACGTTGATACCGCGAATACGTATACATACTAGACTGAAAGTACTTGAGCGCCGTGGGAATATCATTTTGATCAGCCTTTTTCATTCCCAAACGTTTGTAAGCGTCTCGAACTGCCTCCAGGTCGCCTAAAGCCAAATGAATGTTTACATAAAGCGGCAAAACCCTTTCCGAAAATTCCGCCAACATCCAGGCGCGTTGTATGAAAACCCTGGCCTGTGCAAAATCCAACGCCGCAGTGTAAGCGTCCGCCAACTGATAATTAACTTCACAACGTGCACGCGGCTCCTCCACACACAAAAAGGGCAGCAATTCGGCCGCCTGGATTGTTTCCCCGGCCTTGATTTGGGCTATTAAACGCTCGAAATCCATAAATGAGTCATTCTGAGCGAACATTTTAAGGTACTGCCAACTGGTTGGGGGTGTTGCTTTTTAAGTACCGGCGCGACTCAGGCCCTACATTGCCAATTAAATCTAGGACGGTAACGGTCCCGATAAAATCACCCCATAACTGAGGGTAAGGTTCATAATCATACGTTTTATATTCCAGGCGGATACCATGCTCGCGGAAAAGAGATTCATCTAGATAGTTCTTGGCCGCCGGCCCGGATAGGTAAACGTTGGCCTTGAGTTTCGTGAGTAACTGGATCAATCGTTCGGTTTTTGCGCCGGTTAGGTTATAATCCCGCGACATAATTATAGGAGTAGTAATTTGCAAATAAGCACAGATAGCATAAATCAGGCGAACGTTCAACTGACTAATAGTGTTGACTGAGGCTGAGATACCTGCATCCCACAACATCATAGCTTCTTTAAAGAAGGGTGCCTCTTTTAACGCCTCACCTAACAAGCAACGGTGATGATTCTCCCAAGATTTGCCACCATGATGGATAGGGACTTCGTCAATCGTCATACCCAATTTCACATTGACCGGAACTGTTAACCACTTCAAGCCATCGCACAACTTAATCTGATTGCGATTGCGCCAACTACCTTTGGAATACAATACATCATCATAAATAACAAATAAATCTACACTATCTATAAAGTCAAAATAGCCCCGCCAGGGAATATAACAGGATTGAATAATGCCGACTCGTTTTAGTGAAGTAGTTAACATTTTTTATTATAGCTCTCATTAATGTTAAACAGTTAACTATTTTGTAACCGTTTAGCAATAAAAAATTTGCGCGTCATCTGTTGACAAAACCCATAGTGTGGGTTATGAATAATACAATCCTCTATGGCACGGCTCACGCCTTCATAGTGAGAAAATGCATCATCAAAACAAATCCACCCTCCTTTAACTAACACACGTTCCACATTGTGGATATCACGGCAAACAGCGGCATAACTGTGGTCACCATCAATAAAAGCCAATTTGCAGTCTATATTTAGTGTAGCAAGTCGTTTGCAAATCTCGGAATCCCCGCGATAAGCCTTGACCACAGCTTCCATACCGGATCGTTCGATCGCTTGAGTAAAGAGATCAAAAATTCCTGAGTGATTCTCATACAAGGGGGCGATATCCCGCTCAAACGGTTCTTGCCAAACTGTCTGTTCCTGGTAGCTGCCATAAGTGACACCGTCAATTTCGACCATGAATGAATAACTGCCGTCGGTGTTTTGCCGCCAGTCTTTTTTTTCTGGGAACAGGTCTATGCAATGCACGGTCGTATTTCCTAACAGACGCGCGGCTAACCCGAGCACAGAGGCTGACCGGCCACACCAGGAGCCAATTTCAAGGAAATCACCCTGAGTATCGATTGTCAAATAGGCCAGGTTAAACAATGTGTAAAGTTGATCGAGCGGCGACCAGCCGGGTATTTCTTGCACCAAAGTTTCGATTTGCTGAACAATAGGAATTCTCATAGTATTTATCCTTTCTTCATATCAATTCTACTTATTCCCGCGCCTTAAATTCTTCAATCATATTCGCGTAGCTACGTCCTTCATCCGGCCACCGCGTTGCACTCCAGTCGGGACAATGTCCACAAAATGGATGTGTAATAAAATCATTCGTCAGATGGGCACGGCGCAACCCCTGATAAAATTCGCCTTGCCAAAGCTCATGAACGGTGGTCTGATGATAATCGCCTTCTATAATAGTTGCTCCATGGGTCCAATCGTCGGGGCAAAAAGAGATATATCCACAAGCATTGAGAACAGTTCTTTCCCACGGATATAGACAAGGACGTCGCAGTTCCTCAGCATTAGCCTTTCTCATAGACTCAGCAATATCTGAGATTATGCCAGCATTGGAATGTAACCGGCGTATGACAACGTAATCAGCACCGTTATCTTTCCAAAACATTTCAAAGGCGTGCGTTTCGTGAGCATTCAGGGGTTGCTCAATATAACTGACGACCACCTTGGTATGTGTTTGCCGAGTGTTCCGCAACAAATGCAATACATTGGCCCGCGTAATATTTAAGTCCCCATTTACCCGAATTTGAGCGTAGGTTTCTGGGGTAAAAGCATCAATGCTGATATCCACTACATTAACTCCAGTTGCCAGCAGCTTTTCCACCCGTTGTGTGTTCAACAAGGTGCCATTCGTGGTTAATGTCACAGTTACCCCTGAATGGCGGACCGCGTATGCCAACATCTCAAAAATCTGTGGATGAATTAAGGGTTCACCATTACTTGTATAGCGGATATATTGAGTGCAATGTTGACCATATTGGGCAACCTCATCCACCAGTTTGGCATTCAGCTTTGGAGCCAGAAACCGCCCCCCATAATGCTCAGATTTTTTGAACGTAGAATGCGCGCAATGAATACAGGCTAAATTACAGACTTCCGTAGCATCCACAATAATCTGTGATGGGAATTCGGCTTTCAAGCGCCCATAAAAGCCATAACGTACAGTGCCGCTGGTTGAATCTTCCATATTTTAGTACTCCTCTCCCAAAAGTTCCTTAAACTGAGCAACCACATACTCGGCATCATCAAGGTTCATGCTGGCGCTAATAGGCAATGTCAAAATACGCTCACAAATGGCTTCTGTATTTGGAAGTGTCGGCTGGGGCACGCCATATAAAGGCATCCTATGTAAAGGGGAATAATGAATGCTGGCACCTATGTTGCGCGCGCGCAATGCCAATAAGAAATCATCGCGTGACAATTTCATTTTCCCGAGTTGCAATACAAAGAGATGCCGCGAGTGATAAGGGTGCGTAATCTGATCCTGAAAGCGCAGCGGCGGTTCACAAGTCTGCAAATGCTCATAATAGTATTCAGCGATTGCCAATCGTTTTGAATAAAACTCCGGCTGGCGCTTAAGCTGCACCCTCCCAATACAGGCTTGCAGGTCGGTGTAATTCATCTTGTATCCCAGTTCTGTCAACTGCGAATAAAGCAGGGATCTAGGGTGGCTAAAGCGCTTCCAGGCATCCACAGGCATTGCATTTTGCCGCAGTGAACGCAGATGGCCAGCCATAGCTTCGTCAAACAAAGCAATTGCTCCTCCCTCACCAGTAGAGAGATTTTTGTTAGCATAAAAACTAAAACAGGTTAGATTGCCGGAGGAACCGACCATTTGCCCATTCAGGAATTTGGCCCCCAAAGCATGAGCGGCATCTTCCACAATCGCCACATTGTCAGGTAACACCGAGCGGATTTTTTCCACATCAACCGCCAAACCACCTAAATGGACTAACATCACAGCTTTAGTTCGCGGCGTCAGTTTGGCTTGGATCAATTCTGAATTCACACATAAGGTAGCTGGATCCACATCGCAAAAAATCGGCGTTGCGCCTAACTGCAAGGCTACATTCGCAGTAGCACACCATGTCAAACTGGGACAAATGACTTCATTACCAGGCCCAATTCCCAAAGCCACAAGGGCCAGAAATAAAGCCGAGGTACAAGAGTTAACTGTGACTACATGCGGGGCGTTCAGATAGCTCGCTAATTCTTGTTCAAAAGTCGTAGTTTCTTGGCCCATACCCACCCAACCGGAACGCATGACGTGGGTAATCGCGGCAATTTCTTCATCAGAAAAATTTGGTTTACCAAAAGGTAAATAGTCTTTACGCAGCATTGATCTCCTTTCCTCCAGACATCATCAGCTTCCATTCAAATGGATACACCAAGAACCCCAGATCTCTAGCTATTCTTAGTGGATCGCCAGAAATTCTAAACCGCAGTACAGATTCGCGCAAGTCATAATTTTTTACACCGACTTCACAGATATTCACACTAAGATAATAGTCACCAGAAGCCAAAAACTGTCCAGGGATCAACATCTGAGCGCAATAAACGCCCGGAACAAAACGAGTTTGAATAAGATCATAATCTTGTGAAGTCGTGGCGAACACTGGCACCCCATCATAGCGGGAAACAAGCGCATCAATGCGAAAATTCGAGAAATTACGTCTGCAAAAAAACATGATATTCACTTTAATAGGAGATAGAACCTCAAAATCGGCGGCCACTTCATCGTTTCCATTCCGCAGTTCAATGGCAGAAATAAAAGCCTCTTTTGTCTCATCAGGATCAGAAAAAGCCACTTGTCCTCCCATTGCCAATAAGCCCGTCGCCAGGTAAGATTGAATTGTTTTCTCGGCTGGTCCAATTCCGCCAATGCAGCCCTTTTCAACCCAAATAGCTATATCACACAATTTTGCAATCGAGGTCATATTATGGCTAACAAGCAATACCGTTCGCCCTTCGCCGCTGATATCCCCTATTTTGCCTAAACACTTCCTTTGGAACTCCGCATCCCCCACCGCCAGCACCTCATCCACCAGCAAAATCTCCGGTTCCAGGTGCGCCGCCACCGCAAAGGCCAGCCGCACGTACATCCCGCTGGAATAGCGCTTCACGGGCGTGTCCAGGAAGCGCTCAATCTCTGCGAAGGCTACAATCTCGTCGAACTTGCGGTCGATCTCGACACGCTTCATCCCCAGTATAGCACCATTCAGGTAAATGTTCTCCCGCCCGGTCAATTCGGGATGGAAGCCGGTGCCCACTTCGAGCAGGCTGCCCACCCGCCCGTGGATCTGCGCGTGGCCGTGGGTGGGTTCGGTGATACGGGAGAGAATCTTGAGCAACGTGGACTTCCCCGCGCCGTTGCGGCCGATGATGCCCACCACTTCGCCGCGTTTCACTTCGAAGGAAACGTCCTTGAGCGCCCAGAGCGTCTCGGCCTCGGTGGGCGGGCGGGTGATGCGCCGCAGGTACTCGAAGGGGGAGGCGGCCAGTTGCCGCGCGGCCTGCCAGAAGGTGGCGGGGCGGCGGTCTTCGGTACCGATGCGGTACATTTTACCCAGGTTTTCTACGCGAATGGCGATTTCTGTCATAGTTTTTTCTTGTCACGAATTACACGAATTTTACAAATTTTTTTTCGTGTTAATTCGTGAAATTCGTGACAGGGATTTCTTTTGTCACTAATTTCACGGATTTTTTTCTTTTTGTGTTAATTGGTGAAATTCGTGACTAAACTCCTACCGTACAACACGTTGGTGTTCCAAGGAAGACGCGCCGAAGTTCAGGATGATGGCAAGCCGCAGGCCGGTGGCGGTAAGGTAATGATGCGCCTGCGCGCGATGCGCGTCATGAATTTGGGCGATGGCTTTAAGTTCCAGGATGATTGTGTTATCAACCACCAAATCCGCGATGTAGTCGCCGACGAGCTGGCCTTTGTAGGTGACAGGCAGATGCTTCTGCCGTTCAAATGGCAAGCCGCGTAACCCTAGCTCGTGCGCAAGCGAGGCTTCGTAGACCGCTTCCAGAAAGCCAGGGCCTAAGATGCGATGGACTTCCATCGCCGCGCCGACGATCTGGTAGGAAAAGTCTTTATATAGAATTTCAGCCATTGTTTTTTCTTTTTGTCACGAATTACTCGAATTTTACGAATTTTTCTTTTTTTTGTCACGAATTACACGAATTGCACTAATTTTTATTCTTTCTCGTGTCAATTCGAGTAATTCGTGACTAGATTACATCTACAATCGTGCGCTCGGTGCGGCGGAAGAAGAAGGCGCCGGTGATGAGCACCACAACCGCCAGTCCCGCCGGGATCAGCGCCGTCACATTGGGCGGCGCGCCAGTGCCTAGCAACGCCCACCGGAAGCCCTCCACCACCGTCGTCATCGGATTGAGCCGGTAGAGCGCCTGCCACTGCGCGGGGACCAACGTGGCTGAGTATACCACAGGCGTCAGATACTTCCAGATGTCGATGGCGAAGCCCAGGCCAATGGCGACGTCGTGGAACTTCACCGCCAGCCCGGCCAGCCACAGCCCAATGCCCAACGCGGTCACAGCGGCCAGGAGCAGAAAGGCCGGCAGGGTCAAGACCGCCCACGTGACAGGGATGCGGTAGACCAGCATCATCAACACCAACACCGCAAACGAGGCGAGAAAATCCACAAACGACGAGAGCACCGCCGCGAGCGGGATCACCAGGCGCGGGAAGTAAACTTTGGCGATCACGTGTTGTTGGCTCACCAGGCTGTTAGAAGATTGCCGCGTAGCGTTGGCAAAGAACTGCCACGGCAGCAACGCTACATACGTGAAGATAGGGTAAGGCACCCCCTCCGAGGGCAGCTTCGCCAGGCTCCCGAAGATCACGCTGTAGATGAACATCTGGATCAGCGGCGCCAGGATAATCCACAGCGGCCCGAAGGCCATTTGCCGGTAGCGGCCCTTCACCTCGCGCCAGAGCAGAAAGTAGAGCAACTCGCGGTATTCCCACACGTCGCGCAAGCCGAGCGCGCCCCAGCCCCGCGTGGGTTTGATTTCGATAATGGGTAGCGTGGTGGTTGTTTGGGTCAAAGATTATCGTCCTAGGATTAAGATTTTTGTGTCACGAATTACACGAATTGACTCGAATGTAGATAAAATTCGTGTCAATTCGTGCAATTCGTGACAAAGCACTATCACACATAGTTATTTCTCGTCACTCACGGCGACACCCGGTAGATTTTAAGCACCGGGCCGGGGCGCTCGCGTTGCCAGAGACTCACCGCCGGCCCAACGACCTCATCGAAGATGAACGATGGCTCCATCTGCGTTGTGTTGGGCCAAAAGGTCTGTATCAACATTAGATCTCGATCCAGGCTGGCGTAAAAGGCGCGCCGCGTCGTGTCCTTGGCTGCGTCAAGCAAAGAGATATTATAGATGAAACTGCTGGCAATCAAGTAATCGAGTCCCTGCTCGCGGTACCATTCCAGCGTGTACTCGGCAAGCCCTGCGCCGCCCACAATCAACACATCGTATTCGCGTCCGGCAGCAACAGCGGGCTGGTCGGCAGTGGAGAGCGGGGGCGCGTGCGTGCGCCAGTCCACGGCAATGCGCGCGTCGGCGGGGAGGTTCTGCTCGATCCACTGCCGGGCCAGGGTACGTGTATCGGTCTGCGTCCAGAGATAGTCCAGACGCAGGCTTTGGGTCAACGGCTGCGCCATCAGGAGCAGCGCGGCTATGGCAAGGGTACGATTCACCTTTCCTGAAGCGGGCGCGAATCTCTGCGCCGCCTTCTCGACGAGCGCTGCCGCCAGCACCAGCAACGGGGGAATCAACGGGATGATAAAACGGGCAAAATACATCTGCTGGCGCCCCCAAAAGAGGTAGCCAAGCAGGATGAAGGTCGCCAAAATCACATCTGGGGGTTGGCGTCGCACCAGGTCATAGATCAAACCGGCGATACTTACCAGCAGCAATCCTATCCCCAGGCCCCAAGAGAGCGTTTTGAGGTAAAAGAGAAAGCCGCCGGCAGGATCAATTTGCCAACCCTCGAACCCGGATTGCCCCGCCAGATAAAGGGCCTGGTAGGCGTCGTGGATCACCTTTCCCGGCGTCAGCACAAAATAAGGCGAACCGAGCACCGCAGCGCCGCACGTCGCCAGCGCCGCCAATCCTATACGCCGCCAGCCCCACTGCCCCTTGGCAAAGCGAAATCCCGGCGAGAGCAGGTGCGCGGCGAGCAACGGGAATCCGGCCAAGGCCGCCGAATACTTGGTGGCAAAACCCAATCCCAGCGCAATCCCCGCCACGGCATACCATTTCGGCTTGCCGGATTGCGCGATCTTGATCGAGGCCAAGAGCATCACCGTCGTGAAAAACGTCAACGGAATATCGTTGACTGCGAAGTGCGAATCGCGGACGTGGAGAAAAGCCACCGCCAAAAAAACCGCGCTCAACAACCCCACCAGGCGGCTGTAGGCGGTTTTGCCTAATAGATAGGCCAGAGCCACCGTCAGTGTGCCAAGCACGGCAGTTGTGCCGCGCGCGAGGAGGTACAAAATAGTAGGATCGACCATGTGGCGCGCGCCGAAATCCGCCGTCGAAGCATACCAGCCCAATATCCGCCCCACGGCAAATAATCCCCCATATTCCGCAAGAAGCACGTATTTATAAAATGGAGGGTTGTTCCACCACACCGGTTCCAGGCCCTGGCTGCCCATCGAGGCTGCCTGGCGCACGTACTGGACTTCATCCACGTGGTATTCGTAGGGCAGACCAAATCCAATACCCCATAAGCGCAGGGCCAGCGCCAGGAGCAAAATCACGCCGAGAATCCAGGTTTCAGGCTGTTTCACCTGTTGCCGTAGCATTGCCATAATACGCGAGAGGGTTTGGCGTAACGTAGATTTCCCCGCGCCGTTGCGGCCAATCACGCCCACCACCTCGCCGCGCTTGATCCTTCGGCGGACTTCAGGACATATCCTTCGGCGGACCTCAGGACAAGCCTCGAAGGAGACGTCGCGCAAGGCCCAGAAGGCATCATCGGATTCTTTTTGCCACGAATTAGCACGAATTTTACGAATTTCTATATTTTTCGTGTCAATTCGTGAAATTCGTGGCAGAAAATCCACTAGCGCATAGCGCACCGCGTCGCGCAGCGTATCGTGGCGCTGGCGGGCGCGGCCGATGTAGCCCGTCGGACGGGGGAGCTTGGAGAGGTTTTCGACGCGGATGGCGATATCGGTCATAGTTAGGGTAACAGGTCAAAGTAAGGGCAATGGTGTGGCCGAAACAACCGGAAGTCACGATGATCGAGGGTCAGCACCGTGGTGATTCCATACCGTTCTGCAATCGCCATCACCGAT
>JAFGFI010000380.1 GCA_016931185.1 Anaerolineae bacterium | reverse complement strand
TTGTTGAACCCAACCTTCCGGGAAGTACACTCGTCTGGAACAGAACAGGAGGTTTCGGTTTGGCTAAGGGCTGGTTTTAGGGAGCTGGGTGGAACTTCCCGGAAGGAAGACGTTCCCTGCACAAAAGTGACGCTCACCTGAGCGTTGGGGGTATACATCATTCCTGGATATGAGGTTGTGTAACCGTAATGAACGGCGCGATGTCCGCGTAGCGGCTCGCACCAATGCCGGATACATTCATCAAATCCTCATTTTTTTCAAACGGCCCGTTCGCTTCCCGGTATTCAAGAATGCGTTGCGCCATTGCCGGACCGATGTGGGGTAAGGTCTCCAATTCCACCGCCGTCGCGGTGTTAAGATCAACCAACACCTCGCTGCCCGGGGTCATCACAGATGCCGGGTTTCCACTCACTGAGGCCCGCCGAGGCACAACAATATGTTGATGGTCGAACAACGGAGCCGCCAGGTTCAGAGCATCGAGATCGGCATCCGCAGTGGTTCCCCCCACAACTGCCAATGCGTCAGCAAGCAAACTGCCAGACGACAGGGTAACCACCTGCGACGCTGTGACCGCCCCACTAACATAAATCCGCAGGGGCTGCGGTGTTATCGTGGGAAAAGTAGTACCCGGAACATAAGAAACGCCAACCTGTCCCCACTCAGGAGGCGGAGTTAAAGCTCCCTCCCCACGGCCCTGGGACTGCCAACCATATCTCCCCACCAACAACCCCACCAATAAACTCACCACCGTCGCTGCCGTCCACCCACGTCGCAGCCGAACCCGGGTTTGACGCTCGATCTCCTCTGCCGCCGGGGACTCCTTAATCAATGAATCTAACCATTGTTGGGTCTCTGGTTTAATCTGGGGGCGCGCGACGACGGCTACTTCACACTGTTGCTGCTCCTCCATTCGCATCCACTCCTGTTTCCTATCAGGACTTTGCACCTTCTGGGAAGTTAAACGGGTGTTGTGCAAAGCAGAATTATGGGACTAACGTCAACTTTCTACATTTACCAGGTCACCCTGGGGAACTTTCCGGAAAGTTAAAAGCCACTTGGGGGGCTTAAAACGCAGACGTCGATAGAGTGTACGCAGGACATTGGCTTGGATTTGTCCTCCCGCCTCAAAATATCGCCGCGCTGCTTCCCCAATCGCCCAAGTACTCATCGCCGAGATCAGGGCCGAAACTATCCACCCGGGGCCGGGGATAAATTTCGCCAACTGCCCGCCAAGATAGCGCGCTAACAGACTGCCGGCAATGGTAGTCAACAATTCGCGCGCATGGGAAACGTCCATCGCCTGCCCATAGGCTGCCGCAATCCGCAACACCAGGCGCGTCTGAGAAGCCAATAACAAGGGAATATCTACCCCAGGCACCGGTTCTAGTGCTATCGTCGCATTGAGCCACGCGGCCCGACGGATCATACGCTGCACCAATTGCAGGCGCGCAGCGGGCAGCGCGCGCGCCATGGCTACCGCAACCGCGGGCTGTGCTTCCACAATTGCAGGGAGCAAGGCCTCCGCGATTCCTCGCCCGGTGCGGGCAGAAATGGGGATAGGCTTCACACCTAGAATCGTCTCTGTATTTTCCAATATCCAGGGTAAATCCTTACGGACAAGGTCAACCTTATTTAGAGCAATCACAACCGGCACTCCTATCCCACACGCATCTACGTAAAGCTCGTGATCGCTCTGCCGGATACCCGCGACCGCGTCAAACAACAGTAGAATTAAATCCGCCTCAGATGCTGCCTGACGCGCAATCTCAGCGCGATCTACCCCCCAGACTTCGCCAAATCCTGGCGTATCTACCAACAAGAACGGACCGAGCGGCTGCTCAACCACATCCTGCGTGGTGCCGGGAACCGCGCTAACGGCGGACAATTTCTGTCCATGTAAATGGTTAAAAAGTGTTGATTTACCGCTATTCACCGGGCCGAGAATCACCAAGCGTGCTTGAATCTCGCGCGCAACCTCAGCACTGAGCTGATGGACATCCAGGGCTTGCCAAACGGAACGGAGGTCCCGCATCTGCAAGGGTAAAGCCAATAGATGTAGTTTATTCTTCATCGTCTCCCCCAAGAATAACGCGACGTTTACGGCCAGCACTTTCTTGAGGACTGACCAGTCCCATTTTTTCCATTTCTTCCATCAATCGGGCGGCGCGATTATAACTGATACGCAATCTGCGCTGTACGCCGGAGGTAGAGATCTTGCCCTGTTTCTTAGCCAGGGCTATCGCGCGCTCCAATAGATCGGCATCCTCCGGTTGTCCCTCCACCCGCCACGACTCCGGGCCACTGGCTTCAACGAGTACTTGCCACGGAGCTTTCGAGGGCGTTGCGCCCGCCAGGGTCTGCCAGGATTTAATAATGGCTTCCAATTCCTCATCCGAAAGATAACAGCCTTGAACCCGCACCGGCACAGCAGCATCAGGGGGAAGGAACAACATGTCGCCGCGTCCTAGTAAAGATTCTGCACCGGGAGTATCAATGATGACGCGAGAATCCGTGGTGCTGGCGGTGGCAAAACTGAGACGCGCGGGGAAATTGGCTTTGATTAAACCGGTTACCACGTCGGTACTGGGGCGCTGCGTAGCCACCACGAGATGAATACCTGTTGCCCGCGCCATCTGCGCCAGCCGCGTCACCGTATGTTCCGTCTCATCCGGGGCCGACATCATCAAATCGGCCAACTCGTCAATCAACACCACAATGCGGGGCAAAGCCTCTTCATTCTGACGAGCCATCTTGCGATTATAATCATCCAAGTTACGGGCTACTGCCGCCGAAAATTTCTTATAACGCTCATCCATTTCGTGCGCGATCCAACGCAACGTGCGTAAAATCTGTTCCAGATCTGTCTCAGTACGGCCCATAAGATGGGGCAATCCGTTCAGGTGACTAAGTTCGACAATTTTAGGGTCAATGGTGATCAAACGCAAAGTCTCAGGTGTATTGAACATCACCAGACTGGCAGCGAGGGTTTTGATAAAAACCGATTTACCGCTGCCTGTCGTTCCAGCCACGAGAAGGTGAGGCATGGCGGCCAAATCCGCAACCACGGGCGTTCCGGCCACATCCAGGCCAACAGCAAAACATAAAGGTTTGCCACATTTTGCAAATGCTTCACTTTCCAAAACCGAGCGCAGCGAGACCATGCTAATTTCAGCATTGGGCACCTCAAGTCCAACCACCGCGCGTCCCGGAACCGGGGCTTCGACACGCAGTGACTTCGCTGCTAACGCCAACGCCAGATCATCAGCCAACGACGCAATTTGACTGACGCGCACTTTGCGCTGTGCCTCATCCTCCGGGCCTCTGCTGATGTACCCGGGTTCCACGCCAAACTGGGTTACGGTAGGACCGGGACGCACATCAGTGACAGCAGCGGGGAGACCAAATTGCGCCAATGTAACCTCAATAATGCGGGCTTTTTCTTGAATTTCGGCGTCCCCCATACCGTGCAACGGTATTTCACGCAGCAACGACAGGGGAGGAAGATGCTCCGGTCGTGATATAGGCTTCTGTTTTCTCTCCCGGGTCTCGGCTTTCGCCTCGCTGTGCAATTGCCGTGGCAAAGTGGGCAGCACGCGCTCAATATGAGGTTCAGATATCGGGGGGGCATCGACGGGCACAGCGATCGTATCTGGAACTGCAATGGAATCGCCAAGGGATTCAGAGCTAGCAGTGGATTTCGCCATTGCGCGGCGCGCGCGCCAAGCCGACCAGGTCTCTCCTAGACGCCGGCTAAATCCTACCAAATCCCCACCCCTCAGATCGAATGCCAGCCCCAAACCTAATAGAATAACGAGAATCATCAAAAAAACAATCACCAGCGGGCCGCCAAGAGTATCAGATAGAAAAACATACAACGACCAGCCCACCAACCCGCCCCCCAACCCCGATTCCACCAGTCCCCAACTCTGTTGACGGCTCAATGTGTGCGTCAAGGTTAATAATCCCATGAGGGTCAATTCTAATCCAATAAAAGGCCGCCAACGCCAGGCTGTGGGCCGGTGGACAATATGGCGCAACCACAACAACCCCAGCGCGACAATAAAAACAGCCGTAGGATAAGCTCCCCATCCAAACAGGAAAACCAGGAAACGAGACCAGGCATTCATCAAAGCCCCTGAATCGTTTAACTGGGAAATCGTCAACAGGGTCAACAAACCAAATCCCATTATTCCCAAGGATAAGAACTGCTGTCCCGTGGGACCGGACAGAAAACGTATCCCGCGCCGCGCCAATTTTAGCAACACAGGTAGCAGGCTATTTAGAAATGACGTCTGAGAAGTCTCATCACGAGAACTCCCGGAGGAAGAATGACTTCCTCTCTGGCTTGACGCACCACGCGGACGCGCCATACGTCCCCTGTTAGACTGTGGCATGGGTTACACTACCTTTTCGTACGAAATCTTTGTCTACAAAATCAGAGGATTTCATCATTCCCAACGCAATCCGGTGTTCGTCTGGAACAATATCCAACACGCGCACGCAGATCTGTTGTCCCACTTCATATCTCCGGTGGATTCCCCTCGATCCCTCATCCCCATCTAATTCTGAGATGTGCAACAGACCTTCTAACCCATTAACCAACTCCATAAAAATGCCAAAGCGCTCTACACTTACCACAGTGCCTGTAACCACATCCCCAGTTTGGATGTAATTCTCCACCTTATCCCAGGGATTGGGTGTAAGTCGCTTCAGGCTTAGCGCCACCCGTTGATTATCGGGATCCACATTTAAAATCAAGACTTCGACTTTTTGACCCGGCTCAAGAAAATCACACGGATGCCGGACACGGCCCCAAGAGATCTCCGAAATATGAATCATCCCTTCCAACGGCCCAATATCCACAAACGCGCCAAATGGACGCACGCTGGTTACCAGACCCTCACACACATGGCCGGAACACAACCAACCGGGCCAGTCCGGTTCAGCCAGCTCACACTCCGCTACCTGCCGTTCGGAAAGCAAAATGCGGTTGCGTATCGGCTCTACTTCAATGATACACAAACGCAGGGCCTTCCCAATATAATCTTGGAATTGAATTTCCCGCGCAATAGGATCGGCGGGAAATGGATACGCGATCAAATGAGACGCTGGGACAAAACACTCAATGCCCTTCCAGTGCAAAATTAGACCACCGCGATTCAATCCATCCACCACGAGTTCCATAATCTGGTGTTTCTCCTGCAATTGCAAGGCTTCCTCCCAGACAGATTCGGGGATAAGTGGAGGTTCCACCCATTCCCATAATCCCGGTGACTCACCTATACTCATCGGACCATCGTCTAATATAGTTTGCCAATAACCTTCACAGGGGGGATTGTATGAGGGGATATAACGCGCCATTCGGAAATGCTGTGCCATCGTCGCGCCATTCGGAAATGTCGTACCATTCGGAAATGTCGTGCCATTCAAAAATACCATTGCTATTCACTCCTTCCGCCAATATATAGTCCCAATCCAAAACATTACTTGAGGCAAGGTTCAGAAACCTTGCTTTTTACCTTTACACTTTTACACTTGATAGGGCATAAAGTATGAAGGTAACCCGCACCATTCCTTACTTAATGCCTTATAAAATTTAAATCACCCGCCAAACTACACCATTCGGAAATGGCGCACCAATTTCTCCAAAAGATTATGATTACAACATCTCCTTACTAGAAGATATTTATTTTTCACCAATCGGTTTCTTCTATAGTTCCCGTTCCCCTTGTTGCCTGGACCTCCATGTCTACGATAATTTGGGCCAGGTTCTCAATGGCAACACGCTGTTTACGATAAAAATCAGACTCACTCACGGCCAAACGCATTGCCACTTCACGCACTTTCTGACC
>JAFGFI010000379.1 GCA_016931185.1 Anaerolineae bacterium | reverse complement strand
CTCGGGGAAAATGCCCAAAATCCCCCCCCGCTTGAGCACAATCTCCGCTGCCCCCAATGCCCCCCGCGCACCTGTTCCACGAAAAACCGGATAGTACCCCCACACTTTAGGAATCCAGGTGACAATGGGCGGAGCATTAGGCATCCGAAAGCCACCCACAAACTCCACCGGCCAGGGAACCACACGAATAACGGCCACAGGATCGATAAAGCTGAAATGATTTCCCACGACTAAAAGCGGGCCTTCTTGAGGAAAATTCTCTTTACCAACTAAATGAAAATCCGTGAGCGCAAAGAAAACCGCCTCCGCCACACGCCGTAACAACACGCGAATCACACGCCTGCGTGGATAAGTGATTTCTTCGATTTCTTCAGTTGCTTGCATACGCAAATTGTAAACGGCAAAGCACTGGCGTCAAGTAAGGCCCAGAGTCATTTCTCGCACCTTGAAGGATAGAATACTAAAGACGCGCCATCTCCTGCCGCAACAATGGAATTGCAAAGTCTAACATCTGCGCGGCCAGGTCGCCACATCCACTATAGCGGGGATTATCCTTCAAATCGCAGCACATAATGCTGCCACACTGCCGTTGTACTTCCTCGGTAAATTTTACGCTCATTGGCTTGAGGAGAGAACGATGGTATCCGCGCCGCCCGCCCCACACACCGATAAACATCAATATCCCCGAGACCAAGCCACACAGATGGCCGACCCCACCCGCGCCGGGCATCACTTGCGCGGCTTCCACCACCTGCGGAGAAAGAGGCTCATCGAAGACTTCTGCTAAAATTTTGAGCATGGTCATCGCGCAGTTGTTTTCACCAGAGACAAAATATTCTTCCACTCGTTGTTTAATTAACACATTTGTATCCACATATACCTCCCTTGAAAATCGAAAATTGGCAAATTTAAAATTGACAAATTACCCTAAAGCGGCAGTCTAAAGGGGAGTGTTTTTGCAGGCAGGGTACCGCCCGCAAAAACACTCCTTTACTCCTCGGCCTTTAATCTTATCAGGTATGCTCTCTGTCTGGCAAATTCCAACGGGTCCACAACAGACTGCACTTTTCCTCGGCAGATGCAATCTTCTGATAGTAGACGGTGAACAGGCTGCCATCTGCCAATTCCACACTGGCCGGATACCCCAGGTCAAGCGAGGGGCCGTCATCTCGCAGGATGTAGTCATAGGCCCAGGTTGCGCCACCCTCATAGCGCGCCATTTCCGCCGGATGGCATATCATCGCCCGCTGACCATAGGGAGGCAGCCGGTAGCCATAGACGGCCACTAACGCACCCGACGAATGGCGGAGCAGATGGGGAGGCGAACCGTGGAAGCCCAGCGGCTGCGCGGGTGTCCAAGTCATCCCCCCATCCGTAGATGTAGTTTCCATCAATGAGAAAGGTACAATGCCCAAGGATTCCAGTTGTGGCGCGTCATTCCGGTTCTGTACGCGAATTAACCCCAGCAGGCTCCCGTCCATCCATTCAACGGCGTGGGGTTCATGATAGTGATCGTAAGTTGTGCCGGGATAGACCGGAACGTGTCCAAGTTGTTGCCACGTCAGTCCGGCATCCGCGCTGCGATAGGCCACGATGCCGTGGTCGCGGCGCATGTTGAAGGCTTTGCCGAGATAAAGCAGCGTCCCATCGGCCAGGCGAATCGGGCCATGGGGCGCGATTACGGGAACCCTGATAGGCGGCCCCCACGTCTCGCCACCATCCTCACTGCGGCGCACCCACGAGCCAAGCCAACGCGCAACCGTAGCGTCCGTAATATGGCGGAAGCCGGCGGCGTAGCGACGGTCAGAGACGCTCTCACTATCCGCGCAATATTCTGCGTAGGGCAACAACCGGCGCGTGTCTGACGTAAACCACGAAAGCAACAAGCTCTGCCCGCCGAGGTTCAAAATCCCGGCATCGCGGTCGTCGATGGGCAAATCGTTGACGACTGTGGGCGTCGTCCAGGTACGGCCTTCATCCTCACTTTTACAGAGAATGGTCCGCCCAAAAGGGCAGACGTGCGCGTTGCGCAGACCCGACGCCACTACCACCAATGTACCGTCATCCATCCGGGCCACCGAGGGCCAACCGAAGTAGCCAAAAAACTCGTCGGGGAAGCTGGCAATTATACCATGTTCTGCCGCGATAGTCTGATTCATAGATTTCGTGCGCATAATTATTCCTATAAAAATTAAAAATTAGATAGAATCTGAAATAACCCCGGTTTTCAAGAAAAAAAACCGGGGTTACTTTTGACATGAAAATCAAAAATTGACGCCTAACCCGGTACTGTCGACTTTAAATAAGCGACCTTCCCCCGGGGCCAGAGTGACGAGTTGATGATGTGGGTCGGCAGGCCAGAGTTCACGGAACTGTGCGGAAGTGAGATCAAAGCATAACAACTTCTCGCCTTCCGCTGCCTCCACTCTTAGGATAATTTTGGCCCAATCACACGGGCTACCGTTCACGACCAACATGTAAAATCGCTCCGCATCATCCTGGAAACAACCGATAGTGACGGGATCCCCCTCACAGGCAAGTAAGGGCGACAGGTGACTCCGATGAAGATGCTGTGTTCCACTCCATAACGGTCCGGTGCGGAAGACACCGATGTTGCGCAGCCCTCGCAATACCGGGGCAAAGGTGTGAATATCGGCGTTAATACGGCGAGCGACGTCCCACGTCACGGTGGTCGTGCCGTCGGCGCGCACCAGCGCGCCATCGTGGGCATAGGTGAAGTATTGCAGGCCCCGCGCGCCGTAAGCCAGGTCGTTCATCAACTGGAAACGGATGTGCCCTTCCGTAGGGGTAGGATACGGGCCATGGCGCACGCTGCACGTGAAGGCCCAGAAGGGCAGGCGAGTAGCATTGGAAAGGTTGCGCAATAGCTCCAGGCAACTGAAAAAATCAGGCTTGATGATAAGCTTTTCCCGTGGAATGATGTTGGGCACATTCCCCGCTGTCTCGATTTCATCCACCGAACCCACCATAATTGGATAATGATCGTAGCTCAAGAGTTGGGGTTGCACCTGTTCAATGTAGCGCCACCAAAACGCTTCCGCCGTCGGCGCGCCCCACCCCTCAATGGGCGGAAAGTGGTTGATATAGCAGAGATGATACGGGTCGCGCGCGTGGATAAAAGCATGCACCTCGGCCAACAACGGCAGCAGGTGAAAACGCGGTTCATCGCGCAAATGATAACCATACAAACCAGGATGGTCTTTGAT
>JAFGFI010000031.1 GCA_016931185.1 Anaerolineae bacterium | reverse complement strand
TGTGCCTCTGTGGTAAAAAAACAGGTTATTTCAGGTGAGCTATTCATACGAGGCACTATGAGAAGAAAACTACACTGGTATGACATAATAACTATCAATATTTACTACTTCGGGCTGACGACATTAACACAGACAATGGCGCCGTTGGTACTGCCATTGTTGGTGCAGCAGTTTGTGGGTGAGACGCAGCAGGGAACATATTTTGGCACCCTGCGCCTATGGGGGCTGATGATGGCGCTGCTTACCCAGGCGTTAATAGGAATGTTATCGGATCGAACGCCCTCACGCTGGGGCAGGCGGCGGCCCTTCGTGTTCGGCGGCACGCTGCTTTGTGTAACAATGGTCGCGGGAATAGGGCTATCTGCCAGCTTTGAAGGAACCGCAGGCTTCTGGGTGCTGTTCGGGATGTACGTCCTGCAACAGATGTCGGCTAATATGGCGCATAGCAGTGTGCAAGGCTTGATCCCCGACCTGGTTCCCGAGGGCGAGCGAGGAAAATATTCGGGTGTCAAGGCCCTCTTCGAAGTTCCCTTACCCATCATCTTTGTCTCCCTGACCATCGCGCGGCTGGTTGGCAACGGTAATTTATGGGGTGGGTTGGACATTCTCATGGGGGTGTTGCTGGTTACCATGCTCCTGACGATGCTGGTGCGAGAACAGCCACTGGCAACTACCCCGCCGCCGCTGGATTGGCAGCCCTTCATCCGGCTGCTCCTGATGACAGGTCTGTTTACGGTCATCATCCTGGTGCTGGGCGAAGGGGTCAAGCTCACCGGAAAGATACTCATAAACGTTCATTCCACAACAGTGCTTTTCGTTGTGATGGGTTTAGCCAGTCTGCTGGCAATGAGCACAGCCATGGTCCTGGGTGTCTGGGGCAGCGTGCAAATCTCACTAGGGCGCGCGCAAGCACGCCGCTCCAGGACATTCACGTGGTGGGTAATCGGGCGATTGGCGTTCCTGGTAGGAGCTTTCAACCTATCCGGCTTCCTCATCTATTTCCTGCAACTGCGTCTAGGCTATACAAAAACCAGCGCGGTCGGTCCCGCCACGCAAATGATGATGCTCATCGGTGGCCTGATGTTAATCTCTGCCCTGGTCAGCGGCTGGATCACCGATAAGTTGGGACGCAAGCAAGTCTCCGCGGCCAGCGGCCTGGTAGCTGCTCTGGGCACACTCATCATCCTTTTCGCTACCAACTTAACCCTGCTCTACATCGGGGGCGCGCTCATTGGGTTAGCAACGGGCGCCTTCTACACCGCTAACTGGGCATTGGGCACCAGCCTCGTCCCGGAAGACGAAGCCGGCCGGTATCTGGGCATCTCCAACCTGGCGGGTGCAGGCGCGGGCGCGGTGGGCGCGTATATCGGCGGTCCCACTGCCGATTTCTTCACCACCCACGTTCCCCAAACCCCCGGCCTCGGCTACATCCTGCTGTTTGCCGTCTACGGCCTGCTATTTTTAGTATCAGTGGGAACGCTGCGGGGGGTTAGCGAATTACGAGTAGCGAATTACGAATAGCAAATTATGGGGTGTGCCCTATGAGAAGGTTCAGAAATCTTGCTTTTTACCTTTATACTTGCCCGATACGCACCGGGATCATTACATCGTAAACTAAGTTTTTATGTGTTTTTACACGGGAAATATACCCAAAAATTTAATTTACAATGTAATTACCGCCGCCGGGCGGATGGCGATTTCGCTTATTACCCGTTTATTTTCTTAATTTTCATCCTAGTGTTTCTTCAAGGTATGAATGACGGGTAAGCCGCTGACGGCGCTAGTGGCCTAAAGGCCGCAAAAAGTTGTTGTGGGTATTTTTTCGTTTTCGGGCTACGCCCGAAAACGAAAAAATACCCACTTTTCCTGGTGGCTTGGTAGCGTAGCGGCCTTTAGCCGCCCTATCCAGTTAGAGGACAATAGTTGCGTGGTCACCACCCGTCATTTAATGCTTGAAAAAGCACTAGCTACCGGACGCTTTTTCACAGCAGGATATTTAGCTACAATTGGGTTGGATTGTGCGATTAAAATTGCTTTTAAGTAGGTATTTTTTGATTGCGAGCTACGCTCGCAATCAAAAAATACCCTCTTTTCCGGCGGCTTTAGCCACACAATCCGGCGCAAAGTGTAACTTTTGAAGTAGATACATTACCCTAATAAAAAGTGTCCGGTAGCTAGAATTTTCATCGGCCTTACAGAGGCCGTTGAAGGGGTGACCGCGCACAGACTACAAGAGTCTCAGCAGGCGACTGCATTTTGCACGCTTTTGGTCCAATGGAGGCGCGTGGTGAACCAGATGACGCGTAAGACTTTTGTAGTCTGGCGCATACTCAAGTCTAGTGCGATAGCCCTGAGATAACAACAACACGCACTTGCCAAAATCACGCCCAGTGCTATAATCAACCGGCTAAATTCCAAACGGCAACATACAAATTCCGATTTCTCTCAAAACATCAACAGGCGAACGGGGTTCCGCTCGCCTGTTTGTTGTCGGATGGAAATTTCACGCACAAGCGCAAAGTACGCAAAGTTTTTAAATTCGCAATTCGCAATTCGCAATTCGCTAAGGAGGAAATAGATGCGTATCGGTATTGATTTTGGGACGACCAATTCATCGGTAGCTTACTTTGATGGTGATACGTTGACCCCTATCCAGCTCGATCCCCCTAATGAAAATCCTAAGGTACTCCCCTCGCTCATCTACATCGACCGCGATTATCAGGTCAAGCTGGGCACCGACGCCGCCAACGAGTACCTGGCGCGAGAAACGGGACGGCGGATCCGCTGGGCACGGAAAGATATCAACGCAATTGAGATCATCGTGGCCGGCGGTGGATCCAGCCCCATTCACTACTGGCATGATGTCAACATCACCACCGACATTGGCGCCAATGGGCGGTTGCTACAATCGGTCAAAACGGTGCTGCGCGACCCACGGTATGAGGGCACGATGATCTTTGATCGCTACTATCCTGTGGATGAACTCGTCACCATTCTTCTAAGTGGGATGAAGGCGCAGGTCGAAGCCCAATTACAGAATACATGCAACAGTGTGGTGTTGGGGCGGCCCGTGCGTTTTTCGAATGATCCCGCCATCAATGCGCGCGCCGAGAGCATCCTCTATCGCGCGGCCCTCTTTGCCGGGTTCACGGATATCAGTTTTCAGATGGAGCCTATCGGGGCAGCCCATCTTTACCACCGCACCAGCGATACCCGCCAGACGGCCCTGGTCTTCGACTTTGGCGGGGGGACATTGGATCTGACCATCGCCGAGGTGGGCGGCAAGCGTCCGCCCCATGTCATCGCCACGCGCGGCGTCCTCATCGGCGGCGACGATCTGGACCGGCGCATAATGCGCTCGCTGTTCAAGTATTTTGGCGAGGGTACGAAAGTGGATGGGGGGCGTGATTTCCCACCGGAGTACTTAGACCAGCTTCACACCTGGCAGACGATGCCGGAACTTTCACGGCCGGAGCCACTGAGCAAGATCCTCGATTTCCAGAAGAACAGCACAAACCCGGCGGCGATGCGCGCTTTGGAAACCCTGGTCACGCAGAACGTCGGCTTCAAGCTCTTCCGTGAAATCGAACGCACCAAGAAAGCACTGACGGGCACGCTCATGGCCCGCCTGGACTTTGACCACGACCACGTCGCCATCCACGAGCGTATCATGCGGCGCGCTTTCGAGGAGATGATCGAGGACAAAATCAGCGAAGTCGAAGTGGATATTCACAATGTGCTGCACGACGCCGGGATGCGCCCGGAACACATCAACGTGGTCTTGCGCACCGGGGGGACTTCGCTCGTGCCCGCCTATGTCGCGCAATTGGAACGCATCTTCGGCCACGACAAAATCCGCGAGATGGACCCGCTTACGTCCGTGGTAGGCGGGATGGCCATTGTGGCGCATGAGGGCAGTGGAATGTCCAGCGATGTCTATAAGCGGGAAAACGAGAACCCCATTGTCGCGTTCCGGGCGGCCAGCGAGCGGCCCTACGAGCACGTTGTCCTGCGCAGCCACACGCCGGCCTATACCGACCGCGATTACACCATCCCTATCCTCCCGCTGGAACTGAGTGGCCTGCACGCTATCCGCCCCGCCGACATGGATTTCGAATCCGAAGATCGCAAGTTTCTACGCTTTAAACTGGACCGTCCCTGTCGCGTCTATGTCATCTACCAGGCTAAAGCCTACCACCTACCGAAATGGCTGCGCACCTTCAACCGCGAGCACACCCTCCAGGTGGAGATTGACAGTATAGGCGGCCGCTACCCCTTCTTCGTCTACAGCCGCGACTTTCCCGCCGGCAGTTTCTTCCTCGGCGGCGCGCACGCGCAGGGATATAGCGGTATCGTGTTTATGAATTATATTATGGCGGTGAAGGGATTGTAGGATTTTGGATCTTAGATGAGTGCAGCAATAGAGCAGCAAGTATAAATTAAGGAGAATCAGCATGGAACTTGTGGAAAAATTCTTACAACCAACGCTACCCGACCCTTTTTATTGGTTTAACGAACCCCAACGGTACCAACTTGGTACCGGATTGGAAATCTTTACGGATGAGAAAACGGATTTTTGGCAAAACACACACTACGGATTTCAAAGGGACGACGGACATTGTTTATTGACACGACAAACCGGCGACTTTTGCCTGATGACCCATGTAGAATTTCGTCCCCAAGTACAATATGATCAATGTGGATTGATGGTTCGCGTTGATAGCCAGAATTGGATAAAAATATCCACCGAGTACGAAGATGAGACATGCAGTCGCCTCGGTTCGGTAGTGACAAATCTTGGCTACTCAGATTGGGCGACTCAGGATATTTCCTCAAGTCACAAGGAAATGTGGTACCGGATAAGTAAGAACGGCAACGATTTCTTGCTTGAACATGCATACAATGGCCAAGATTGGCACCAACTCCGTATTGCACACTTGCACAAGGCATCCGGACAATTTGAGGCAGGTATGTATGCATGTAGTCCAATAGGAAAAGATTTCTGGTGTCGCTTCACAATGCTGAGGATAACAGAAAACACGTGGCGTTAACAGAAAGTAACAAAAACAGGTGCATCGCACTTCAGAAGGCGCAATACACCGTCACCGAGAGGGCAATTTGTCAATTTTAAATTTGCCAATTTGCAATTTTCAAGGGGGCACACTTTATGTTCGAATTTCACGACCCAGGTAGATTGATTGATGATGATCTTGAGTTGGTTCTGGTGAAAAAATGCCCGGGCAATCCGGCCATTAACTATGTGCCTGCATACAAATTCAAAATGACACCCGTGGGGCAGGATGAGGAAATAGGACACATCGACCTGAGAATTGGCAATCCGCACCATATTGTGATGTATGGCGGTCACATTGGCTACGGCGTCGAACCAGAACACCGGGGACACCGGTATGCGGCGCGGGCCTGCAAATTGCTTTTCCCCCTGGCGCGGCATCATGGATTGAGCGTGCTGTGGATTACGTGCAATCCCGACAACTTCGCGTCGAGAAGGACTTGCGAGTTAGCGGGGGGCGAGTTAGTCGAAATCGTTGACCTGCCAGAGGATACCGATATGTATCAAGAAGGAGAGCGACAGAAGTGCCGTTACCGGATTACGTTATAGTATAATATTATCGTAGTATTAACAGCAAACGATACACGGAGGCTAACAATAATGCAGATTGTCACACCAGAAAGTGTTGGATTTTCTTCGACACGCTTGCAGCGCATCACAACGAAAATGCAGCCTTACATTGATGAAGGCAAACTCGCGGGCACGATTACAACAGTAGCCCGCCGGGGGAAGACCGTCCACCTGGAAAAGTTAGGCTGGATGGACCGTGAAGCGCAACGGCCTATGGAATTTGATGCGATCTTTCGCATCGCCTCGATGACCAAGCCGGTCACAACAGCCGCCATTATGACGCTCTACGAAGAAGGGCATTTCACCCTGAATACCCCCATCTCGGAGTTCATTCCCGGCTTCAAGGATGTCAAGGTGTTCGCGCGGGAAACGGAAGACGGGATGGAGGTAGAAGACCTGATCCGCCCAATCACGTTCCGCCATCTATTCACGCACACGGCGGGCCTCAGCTATGGTTGGAATCAAGAGGACCCGGTGGATCGCTGCTACACTAAACTACAAGAAGCAGCGGGGGTAGATAGGGCAAAAACCACCAGCAAGGATATGGTGGGGATGTTGGGGCAAGCGCCGTTGGCTTTTCAACCGGGCACGCACTGGCGCTACAGCCTGGCGATTGATGTCCTGGGCTATCTCATTGAGGTCATTTCCGGAAAACCCCTGGATCAGTTCTTCAAGGAACGGTTATTTGAACCGTTGGGGATGGTAGACACGGACTTTTACGTTCCCCAAAGCAAAGCAAACCGGTTAACGGCTTTGTATGGACATCCCGAAAATGCGACGGAACTGCAATTGCTGGAGGCTCCGGCAGATAGCCCACGCTTCAACAAGCCCGCGTTTCTTTCCGGCGGCGGTGGCCTGGTTTCCACGATGGACGA
Source organism: Anaerolineae bacterium (assembly GCA_016931185.1). Lineage (GTDB taxonomy): Bacteria > Chloroflexota > Anaerolineae > B4-G1 > SLSP01 > JAFGFI01. The sequence continues at coordinate 1,248 of JAFGFI010000031.1, read as the reverse complement.
CTACGCCCGCCTCTTGCAAATGCTGGTCAACGGGGGTGAGTTGAACGGCGCGCGCATCCTCAGCCCCACAACGGTGGACTTGTTCACGATCAACCACGCGCCTGCCGCAGCGTTACCTTATGGCTTCGCGCAAGGTGAAGACTTGTTCCACCAGGGCTACGGCTTCAGCCTGGGCACGCGCGTCCTGATGGATGTGTCCGCATCCGGCAAAGCCGGGTCGGTGGGTGAATTCGGCTGGGACGGCGCGTTCAACACCTATTTCTGGGTGGATCGCACCCAGGCGATTTACGGGCTATTGATGACGCAGCACAGTCCCAATAACTACTATCCCCTGGCCGATACATTTAAGCAATTGACGTATCAGGCGATGATCGGGTAAAGGGATACGGGATACCGCCGGGTCAGGCGCTTGGCGCGCTTGGCCCGGCGGTTTTTGGTGTTGGATCCGGAGATTGGGCCAGTTTATTAACACCGTACATACCGCGCGATTTAGGTTAACTATTGGCCCCACAGCAGATAGCGTGGGCTAAAACTGGCCCAATCACCCGGCAGTAATGAAGGTTAAGAAAATAATCCGGTAATGGTACACTTCGGTCAGCGACCGGCGGTCAACCGCTTACAGTTCATCATAGCGCGCCCTCCGGCTGTAGCCGCGCTTTCCATAGCGCGTCTGCTCCGACCTGCATACCGTGCGCACGCTGGATCGCCTCGCCTACCATGCCCACATCCTCAATTCACCGGCGCTGACGCCTATCGCTTTCGCCAACATTTACAACGCGAACAACCGGCGGTCATGCCGGGGGGCTAGTCTCCCAGAGCCTGCCGTCCAGGAGCGGCAATAAGTCAAAGTGGCCTACTTTTCAAGGATCAACTGGCCCACTTTTCAAAGATCAAAGTTTATTAATCGTAAGCCAAGTGGCCCTATTTTCGATGATCAACTGGCCCTATTTTCGCTTGACAAAAACACTTGGCGGGCCACGGCCCCATAACAACGTGCCAACGCATTGAGCGTTGGCACGGTAACCAGCGGGCGCGCGGCTTAGGGCACTTTATCGGGGAATCCAGCTCAGCGTGGGCGTGGTGGCTGCGTCGCCAATTCCCTTGACCTTGTGCCAATTCTATTGGCCTGTAGCCAATTCCTATTGGCCTGTAGCCAATTCCATTGGCCTTGAGGTCGCCCACTAGCTTGACGGCCACCCTCACGCGCTTACCGCGCCGGTACCTGTGGCTAGTGGCGCGCCTTCCATG
>JAFGFI010000378.1 GCA_016931185.1 Anaerolineae bacterium | reverse complement strand
GGGGCCCCGGTTGCTGCACCAAGAATATAAGCCGCGAAAAAAATACGTAGCACCGCTGGGAGCTGGGGATACTGTGGATAGAAGGAGGTTAACCACGGTGCAATCAACGCAATGATTAAGAACCGTGCGAGGGCCAGCCCAACATCTACTGTCAACATCGTGCCGGCAATCCGCCCTTCATCTTCTGGATCACTGTGAATGAAGGCTTGGCGCAAGCTGAACGGCGTTAACGAACCGAAGAAATTCGCAAAGAATAAGGCGAAAGTAACCACACCATAATCATCAGGAGTTAACAACCGCGCCAACAACACAGATCGTAAAAAACCCACACATAAGGTTATGATACTGGCGATGGCTGTATAGGCGGTCCCCTTAGCGGCCTTCGCCTGAACATCTGTTTGGGAATCAAGCACAGACGAAGAGAAATCTGTCCCCGCTTCAGATTGAGTCATAGAGCAACATTCCAGGAGCGGCTGTATGCTGAATCGCATTACATAACGCATCCAGCGCTGCATTGTGTCCGGGCGCGAGCTGATTCAAGGTAGAGAACTGAAACTCTATACGACGTTGAGAACCGGTTTTCACAAACGGAAACGGGTACATCATTTTGAAGAAGAAGAGATAAGCATAACGCCGTGCGAGTTCAAGTTGTTGATATGTGGGGGGCATGAGGTGTATTTGAGGATGAGCCAGCCAACGCAAGTAGGTGGGGATGTCCGGCGGATCATACGTAAAGCCTTTACCGGCGTAATGCGTTTCGCCGGCAACCACAACGGGCTTGCGCATCATCGTCATCTCCAGGCCGGTTGTCGAAGTATAAACAATGCCATAGTCCGCCATTTCCATCAACGTGTACGAGCTAAGGTTACTGGTGGCCTCAATGATCTTGATGTGGGATGGTAGCTCAGGAAACAAGGCCCGAATTACGGCGGAGATCGGCTCTTTTGACTCGCGCATCACCAAGCCAACTTCCGCCGGATGAACGCGCACAACTAATTGATGGGTTGGATTTTCAATAAAATGCCGGATGGTAATTTCCAACCAATGGGGGATGCCCTCAAAAATAGTATTACGGTACAAGGCAGCACTATCCCACAAAATATTGGTCATCAGCAGCACCAATGGTTTGTTTGCCTCAAGGTGCAAATGGTCACGGATTGTCTGGGCCTGCGATTCCATCTGGGGATAGTAAACACTGGCAATGATCGTATCTTGCCCGGTACGCCGCCGGGTCAAGTAAGCCTCAATCGCCTGACTCTGTTCCGGTGTCAATGAGCGATCTTTTGCTGTCTTCCAATGTGAATTGAGATTGTAATAGTTGGCAATTTGATCGCGGGCGACCACGATAGATTGCTGTCCTAAGGGACCAAAACCGGCCTCATAGTTGATAAAAGGAATGCCACGTTCTTTGGCAATCCAGTGCGCAATCTTTTCAGAGAAAAACAATCCGTTCATTGTCCAGAGCAAAGCAGGGTTTACCTGGTCGAACAACCTGCGTAAAGCCGGGACGATAATGGCTCCGCTGGTGACAAAGCGGCGCAGTATATCGTGCGCAAACGGTGAACTATCAATACTACCGCGCAGCAAAAAGCGCGGGATGGAAATATTGCATAGTTCACCAACCGGGACATCCTGGTAAGTGTAAGTAGGCAATGCCTCTGCCGGAAGGGCTGCGATCTCACGTTCCACGGCGGCTCGTTCTGCAGGTTCGATGAAATCACTCAAAAAAGTCAGTGGAAAATTAAGCTGGGGGACCATCTTGCGGACATAAGCAGCACAAAACGTACAGGGCATCGGCGGCGCCACTTTGCAGTTGGCAATGTCGCAGATAGGGAGGTGCGCACTACATGTTACAAAATGCGGATCTGCGCCACGCATTCGCAGCGCAGAAGCCACAACCAAATCTTCCGCCAGATTCGTGGACCAACCGCCGCGAAAACTGAAGAAGAGAATTTTTTTACCATCTTTGGCAGGGCCTAGCAATTCTGCATCACTGCTGCGAATAATCTCTGGGAGTTGATACACCTCAGGGGTAGGATAAGCCAATTTGCCGACGATCGGCCAGGTCCATACACGTTCACGCAGGGTACGTAATGTGACGTACAAGCCTCTGTTGTGTTGCGCAAAGTTGTTTTGGATATCAATGAGTCGCATGATGAAAGAACTCTCAACCTGCCAGTGTCTTAAGTGGCGCTCTGAGATTTTGCATTAATGCCGTCTCTCTTATAGGACCCCGTTTTGTAAAACCTCAATCACCCGTTCTTGCTGTGCCTCGGTCAGACCGACTGAGCATGGCAAGCTAAGCGCGTCGCGGTTGAGCCGGTCGGCCACTGCGCCGCCATAGCAGGGCAAATTTCGATGTGCAGGGCTACGATGCATCGGTTGCCACAGGGGGCGACTGAGGATGCCCACCTCGCGCAAACGCGCCAGTAATGTGCGGCTATCCATGCCATACTTATCCGCATCCACTAGAACGGTGTACATCCAATAGATACTGTAGGCCCAATCAGCTTCCGGCATGGGATCGATACCCTGCACAGCGCTCAAAGCAGCTTTGTACGTCGCGGCAATGCGCCGTTTGGCGGCAATGTAGTTTTCCAGTTGCTCTAACTGTGCGCAACCCAGCGCCGCCAATAAATTGGTCATCCGATAGTTGTAACCGACCTCGTTATGGATATATTCCAACGGATCATCTTTGGCTTGGGTCGTGAGATAGCGGGCTTTGCGTGCCCATGTCTCGTTGTTGGTGGTAAGCATCCCGCCACCACCCGTGGTGATGATTTTGTTACCGTTAAAACTGAAACAAGCGATGTCAGCATGGTTGCCCAGACGTTCGCCACGATATTTTGCCCCCAGACTTTCTGTACTATCCTCGATAATGCTTAGATTGTATTTGCGCGCTGTTTCCACAATAGGGAGCATGTCCACCGGGTGCCCCAAAAGATCCACCGGGATAATAGCCTTAACACGATGTCCAGTAGTCTTGTTACGAAGTTCACCATTTTGCCAACGGCATTCTTTCTCCAAAAAATCGCTTATGTGCTGCGGATCAATCTGCCAATAGTCTGGTTCAACATCAATGAAAACAGGCCAAGCTTGCGCATAGCGGATGGCATTGGCCGGTGCGATGAAGGTAAGTGTGGGGACAAGAACTTCATCATCCGGCTGCACGCCAGAGACTAAAAGTGCAATGTGTAAGGCTGTCGTTCCGCTAGACATGGCGATGGCATACTGTGTGCCAATATAATCAGCCAACTCGCACTCAAAGCGGGTGACATAACTCCCCACAGAGGAAACCCAATTCGTATCCAGACATTCTTTAATGTATTTCCACTCATTGCCATGAATTTCTGGCACGCACAGCGGTATAACATCACCGCTAACTTGGGCACCCGGTTCATATTGAGTAGATGTCGGGGCGATAGTCTTCAAGATGTTCTCCTATCCAGTCAATCGTCAGTTGCAAGCCCTCATCCAACGTGTGGCGGGGCTCCCAATCTAATAACTCTTTTGCCAATTGATTTGCCGCACACAAACGGTTAACTTCGCTATCAGCGGGGCGAATTCGTTCTGTTTCGGATTGTACCGTAACTTCATGATTCATCAACCCGGCAATTTTCCGTGCCAAGTCGCCGATGGAAATCTCTTTACCTGTTCCCAGGTTAACGGTATATCCGATTGCTTTCTCACTTTGTGCCGCACAGATAAAGCCATATGCTGTATCAGCCACATAATTGAAGTCGCGGGTAGGTGTGAGATTGCCTAAAACAATGCCTGCGCGCGTCATACATTGCGTGATAATGGTAGGAATGACTGCGCGAGCCGACTGCCGGGGGCCATAAGTATTGAATGGACGCACGGTGACCACGGGTAACTCAAATGAGAGATGAAAGGACTCCACCAGTTTATCTGCCCCAATTTTAGTAGCGGAGTAAGGTGATTGACCTTGCAGGGGATGCCGTTCGTCAATAGGAACGTACTGCGCCGACCCATAGACTTCACTGGTAGATGTATGAACAACGCGCTCCACACCGGTTTCCAGTGCGGCTTGTAGTACGTTAAGTGAGCCTTCAATGTTAGTGCGTACATAGGATCGTGGCGCGTGATACGAGTAAGGGATACCAATCAGTGCTGCCAGGTGAAAAACGACGTCTACACCTTCAACGGCTTGTCGCACGCGGTCACGGTCGGCAATATCCCCTGTGATGACTTCGACATCAGCTTTGTACGGTGAGGTATCAAGCCAGCCCCACGTTCCACGTGAAGTATAACGTACAAAAGCGCGCGTTTGCGCGCCAAGCGCTACGAGTTGTTCAGTTAGGTGACTGCCGATAAATCCACCAGCGCCCGTTACCAGTACCTTCTTACTCTGCCAGTCGAAATCAGATTTTGCCATTGCGTTTATCCTCCTGTACCTTGTCATAGTCTACCGGCTGTCCAATATCTACCCAGTACTCGACAATGGGGAAACTTGCCACGACCTGCTGTGCTGCGATCAGACGCTCGATGAGATCCGTCATATCAAAGTGTCGCTGGGCTGGAATGTAATCATATACCAAAGGTTCCAGCAAATAAATCCCTGCATTGACAAGGAATTGATAGGTGGGTTTTTCGTGCAGTTTCTGGATATAGAATCCATTACACTCTAGTACTCCATAGGGTATCTGCAAATCGTACTGGCGTACACCTACAGTTAACGTAGCCTGGTGCTTGCGATGGAACGATAGCATGGCACGGAAATCCATGCGAGTGAGGATGTCGCCATTCATTACCAATAGTGGTTCTACGGGGCGTTGCATTAGTCCCAATGCGCCGGCTGTGCCTAATGGTTGATCTTCAGTCACATAGTTGATGTCTACACCAAAGGCTTCCCCATCGCCAAAGTGTTCTATAATTTTTTCGGGTTGGTAGTGTGTGGTAATATAAACTTGCTGGATACCGGCGCGCTCCAACTGCTCAATGGTGTATTCTAGCAGCGGTTTATCGCCAACCGGCAACATGGGTTTGGGGAGGTCATCAGTCAGTGGGCGTAACCGTGTTCCAAAGCCACCAGCCATAATTACCGCCTGGAGGGCTAGGGGTTCACGTGGTAACAGTTCATCAAAGGTTGCCAGGCCTGCCACGTGGCCGGCGCTATCCAGCAATGGAATCTGACGAACGCTACGTTCGCGCATCAACGCCAGGAGAACACTGCGTTCGCTGCCAATCGGCGCTGTGACCGGCAGTTGATAGACGGGAGGCTTGCGTGCGAGCAATTCACGAATTGGGGTATCCAGACTGATGCCGGACAAGATTGCACGGCGGATGTCCCCATCAGTAATAGTACCAAGCAAATGGTGAGCATCATCCACGACCAACGCAATGCCTTGAAGATTGCTATCGATGGAAGCCATCACGTTCCGTATTGAGGTTTCAGGTTGTACCAGCAGTGAGCTTAATTCGCCCTTCATACTCTCTCTCTCAATGTGCGGGCTGGAACACCTACGACAACGACATTATCGGGCACATCATCAATAACAACAGCGCCTGCCCCTACAATGGCATTACGTCCAATATGCAGTGATTGGCAGATATGTGCGCCAATACCAATATGTGTCCCAGCGCCGACATGAATCCCACCCGCCAGTTGGGCTCCCGTGGCGACATGGACATGGTCCTCAATCACGCAATCGTGCTCAATGATGGCGCCGGTGTTAATCAAAACATTGTTACCAAGGCGTGCTTCTGTACTGATGATAGCGCCAGCGGCTACAGTAAGCCCATCACCCAGGGTTGCTGTAGAGTCTATGATAGCTAAGGGATGCAAAGCGACAACAACGGTGAACCCCATTTGTTTGACATGCTCGTAGAGTCGCCGGCGCGGTTGGGTGTTACCCACTGTTCCTAAACCGATGAAGACGTGCGTCACGTTTTGAGCTAATAACTCTGGCAATAGATCATCATCACCTAGTACCACCGCTCCCGAAACCCGTATGTTCCACAATGCACGATCGGGATCAAGTAACCCCACAACTTCATAGCCTCCCATCGCCCGCAAAATGCTCAACATTACCTTCGCATGTCCCCCGGCCCCAACGCCTACTACGCGTTTCATAAAGCATCCTCAAAATGTTTGATAAGTAACTTTCGCCCTGTCTCGACTGTCTTGAGCCGTGTTACAATGCGCTCGGCAGCCTGCCCATCCCCATACGGATTGCTCAAATTTGTGAGGCTAGCGCGGAACCCCGGAGAGAGTACGCGGCGCAATCCCTCAGTGATGTCAGCTTCTGTGCAGTTCACATCAATCACATTCCGGCTGCGCAGCCGGCCTTCTTGCCGATTGCCAATATTGAGTACAGGCAACTTAAAAGAGGCGGCTTCGAGAACACCACTCGATGAATTGCCTACCATGGCTGCGGCATGATGCATCATGCTAAAGTAAGTCTGTGTCCCCAGGTTGACCGCTAAAAAAGCGTGAGGCCGAGATTGGACAAACTGTCTCAACTTTTCAATAATGATGCGACCACCGGTATCGGCGTTGGGATAGGTGAAAACGAGACGTGCATCTATGTTGTCCAGCACGTTGAGCAAAGCGTTTACGTGTGCCTCAGTTTGGTCGTACTCGCGTGTGACCGGGTGATAGGTGAGTAGCAAGAAGGGGGGGCGCAGATCACAACCATACTTAGTAGCCAATTCTTCACGGCTGAGAATTGCCAGCCGGTGCAGATTGTCTAACGCGGGGGCCCCGCTCACCGTGACACGCCAGGGTTCTTCACCCATCTGGATAATGCGGCGCGCGTACTGTTGTGTGGCGACGAAATGCAGGTGACTTATTTTGGTGATGGCATGGCGGATGGCATCATCTATGGCCCCTTCGGTCAGCTCTCCGCCATGCAAATGCGCAATGGGGATGTTGAACGGCAATGCTGCGATGACAGCCGCCAACATTTCGAAGCGATCACCCAATACAAGCAAAATGTCACATGGAGTCGTGGCCAGGGCTTGCGCAAAGCCAAGGATGCCCAAACCTGTGGCTTTTGCGATCCCCTCCGGTGAATCAGAGGAAAGCAACATTTCCACACGGGCCGCAATGTTGAACCCATCGTTTTCGATCTGGCGTACTGTCATTCCAAACTCTGGCGAGAGATGCATTCCCCCGACATAGAGTTGCAGGCGCAGATCGGGATCGTTCTGAATGCGATGTAACACCGGTAAATAAATGCCGTAATCGGAGCGGGCAACGGTCACAACGCCAATGATGCGCATTGATTACTCCAGCATAGCAAGGGTGATAAGACTGTCAGCAGGGATGGGGTGGCGCGTTATCCGGCCCACCAAGTAGCCCAGCATTGAAGCAGGAAGTCCATCTCCTGGCCGTTTGATAACTAGGAGATCGCGAGTAAGGCGCGTGCCAGCGGCAATGTCACGTGCAGCTACAATGCTACGCCGGGCAACGGACGTGGTATCGGCTTCGCTGGGGGCAGGCTGTTTTCGACCACTGCCCAGCGCAGATTCCACCGTGCGGATACCCCGCACCAGTGCATGCAATTCAGAGGGATTCAGAGAGGCACGATGGTCAGGACCGGGCAAGGAGCGGTCAAGGGTGAAGTGTTTTTCAAGAATGCAAGCCCCTCGTGCCACGGCGGCCAGTGCAACCTCAATACCAAGTGTGTGGTCGGAGTAGCCGACGGGTACATCGAAGGCTGCGCGCAGTGTCTCCATAGCACGTAGGTTGACATCTGCTGGATTGGCCGGGTAGTTAGAAACACAATGAAGCAAGGCCAGTTGCGTATTGCCGGCAGCATAGATGACACGCACAGCTTCATCCACTTCACTTAAGTACGACATTCCCGTAGAGAGAATGAGGGGTTTGCCCTTGCACGCAAGATGTTGCAAAAATGGCCAATTGGTTAACTCACCGGAGCCGATTTTGAAAAGTGGCACATCTAATGTGTTCAAGAAATCTGCGCTCTCTTCGTCAAAAGGTGTGGAAATGAACAAGAGATTGCGTTTCTGGGCATAGCACTGTAGGTCACGCTGAACCACTTCTGCCAATTCCAGACGTTTGACCATTTCCAGTTGTGATTGGTCATCACCAGTTGTGGCTACCTGGTAATCAGCTTTACGGGCTTGGCGGCTGATGAGTTTTTCGGCATGGAAAGTCTGAAATTTTATGGCATCTGCACCGGCTTCGGCGGCGGCATCAATGAGCTGTCGGGCCATTTCCGGGTTACCATTATGATTGACCCCTGCCTCGGCGATGATAAAACAAGGGTACTCAGGACCGATCTGACGGTTAGCAGCTTTGATAACGGTTACCATGCAGTCCAACCTCCATCTACAACTAAGTTATGGCCGGTCACATACTTTGAAAGGTCGCTTGCAAGATATGCTACTGCGCCCTTCAAATCCTCCTCCGTTGCCATACGCTGCAGAGGGGTGTTAGCTATATAACGCTTGCAAAAAGATTCTGACTGGTTCCGCCACACGCCACCGGGGGTGATAGCGTTGATACGTATATTAGGTGCCAGTACAGTTGCTAACCAACGCGTTAATTGCAACATTCCACCTTTACTGGCAGCATACGCGGCCGGATTTCCCATGTCCGTGCCTTCGTACAAATGCATGTATGGGCCAACAAGCCCATAAATTGAACTGACGTTGATCACAGAACCATGTCCCGAGGCAACCAAAAGTTCAGTGACGGTTTGAACTAAGAGGAATGCTGCTGTCAAATTCACTTCAAAGGCTTTTCTCCAAGTATCAACACTCTGTTCTTGAAAGGGAGTTGCCCATCCTTTTAGTTCTGAAGTACCCACCAGCGCGGCACAATTTACCAGAATATCCAACCGTCCAAAACGTTCAAACACTTTGTGAGGGACCGCTCGTATCGCCTGCTCGTCCATTAAGTCAACGACCAGTACTTCGGTCTCGACCATATAAACGTCCCTGATTTGTTCTGAGATCGCGACGCAAGCTTCCCTATTCGTATCCAACACGATAATGGCTGCTCCCAACTCGGCCAGTGCTTCGCAAAGGGCTGCTCCAATGTGCCCGCCGCCACCGGTTACCAGGGCCACTCTGCCTTGTAAATTCATAAGCTCGCGTAAAGATTTCATCTTGATTTCTCTAAAAGAAGCGCGGCAATTTGGAAATCTAGCTCGGTGTCAATATCTAACGCGCGTTCAGATGGCACGACTACAGCTTGAACTTTTCCATCAAATATTGAACTTGCATTCAGTATAAAATCCGGTCGTGCGGCATAGGCTACCGTTGTCATATCGTATACCTGCGGAGCATCCTGACGCCGATACACTGTCTGCTTTGGCGGAATCACCAAGTGAGCATAATCCTGTTCGTTAATTGAAACCATGTTAAAGTAAGGATTTCTTTCCGCTTTTTTGACAGTGATTACTATATCTGCATCACTTCCCAGTAATTTTTGGATACAAGCATCCACGTCGCTGGCATGACGCAACGGGGCAGTAGGTGGAATAGATACAAAAGCTGCCATTTCAAGCCCGCTTTTCAGTGCCTTGACTGTCTGAATAGTGTGCCGCCAAGCTAACCATTCCGGTGTATCATCGCGAGCCAGTTCTACAGGTCTCATAAAAGGCACTTGGGCCCCATATTGCCGCGAGATTTCTGCAATTTCTTCATCGTCTGTTGAAACGACGACGAAATTGACTCTCTTGCTGGCTAATGCAGTTTCAATAGCATACCCTATCAGAGGCTTTCCGGCCAGTGGGCGAATATTTTTACGTGGTACGCCTTTTGAGCCACCACGAGCAAAAATAGCGCCAAGGATATATTCCTTTTCTGTAATCATTACACAAGCTCCTGCCGCTTACCTGTGCTCGCGGCATGTTTAGCGGCCATGATGACTTTGAGAACCTGGATTCCCGCTTCCAGGCTGACCAATGGGGTTCGGTGTTCTTCAACACATTTTATAAAGTCTTGCAATTCATCGCGATACATAGCGTTTCGATCTTGCGCGTCGAATACATAGCTGTCCCAACAATTTCTATCTATGCTAAAAACCTCAACTTTGTTTAGGTAGTAGTCCCAAATCAAAGTCCCTTTTGTACTAACAATACGACAATTCCGAATGGGTGATCGCTGTACATAATCAAGGTGAAGTGAAGAAAGTATACCATTAGAATGCTCCAAAAGGATTTCGGCGGTATCCTCAACTGCTATCTCCAATTCCCCATAGCGCCCTATGACACTGGTAACACAACGCACTTGTCCAAAGAGCCACAGCAAATAGTCTATGTCGTGACTAAGATCGAGGACAACGCCACCCCCCAGGTCCGCACGCGCGCTATAAACTTTGCGATAATCAGAGTCTGGTCGCCAATCTGGTAAATAGGAACCAACTTCAGCCCGGACGCAAATCACCCGTCCAATCTCATTATCCTGAAGGAGTTGTTGTACTTTTCTGAGTCCTGGATGAAAGCGTAGATTGTATGCAATCGTAGCAACTAACTTGTTCTCTAGTACGACCTTCGCTAACTCATCTACTTGCTCCCAGGAGTCAGAAATTGGCTTTTCAATAAAAAGATGTGCACCAACACGCGCAGCCGCCAGTGCAACAGGAATGTGTAAAGAGGTTGGATTTGTAATGATTACAATATCCGGATGTTGTGCTAAAGCTGTTTCTATCTCGAAAAATGAAGTAACACCGAATTCCTGCTCGATTTCGTGAACATTGTTTTGGGTGCTTCGGTAAACTAACAAGTTTGTATAACCCAGTTGGCGCAAATTACGCAAGTGGCGTTTCCCAATAGATCCGCATCCTACAATTAAGAATTTTGTCATACGCCTCAATTATCCAGACTGACTACTGTTAGCTGCCAAATTCTAAAACATACCGCTAAGAATCTTTATCTTCGCGCACCTGGCACTGATGCCATATACTGGTGCCGGGACCGATGTGTGCCTTGTCCGAAACGTCCGCCATAGGGTGAATTCTCACATTGTGGTGCATTATGCCCGCTCTTCCAACAACCTCTGTATCCGCGCGGCCACCATCTCAATCGCCACCTCGTTGAAGCCGCCCTCAGGGATAATCACGTCAGCGTAACGTTTACTCGGTTCGACGAACTCCTGGTGCATCGGGCGCACCGTCGTCATGTATTGCTCAATCACCGACTCGAACGTCCGCCCGCGTTCCTGCATATCGCGCTGGAGGCGGCGAATCAAGCGGATGTCACTGGCCGTATCAATGAATAACTTCACATCGAACAACTTGCGCAAATCCGGCTCGGCAAAGATAAGGATACCTTCCACCAACACGATGGGGGCCGGCTCTATATGGATGGTCTCGTCGGTGCGCGCGTGCCGGGTGAAGTCGTAAACGGGGATCTCGGCGGGATACCCGTTGCGTAACAGCGTCAGATGTTCAATCATCAAGCTGGTTTCCAGCGCGTCTGGATGATCAAAGTTCAGGCTACTGCGTTCCTCCATCGTCAAGTAACGCAAATCTTTATAATAAGCATCGTGTGGGATACACGCAATATGTTCAGCGCCGACGCGCTCCAAAATACGGTTCGCCACCGTTGTTTTGCCGGATCCGGTTCCCCCTGCCACGCCAATAATAATCGAACGCATACATTCCTCCCCTAAAACACTCGAATAGTCCCTGGTCATATCGTCGAATGGTCAAACCCGGTCGTCAGTAGCTGCGATTTGGAAATCACGTTCCGGTTAGAAGAATCCGTTCAATCCGTTGACAAACCCTCACTGTCTAGCTCTACCACCGTTGCTTGCGTGGTAACCCTGCGACAAAGACAATAATGTCCGAGGACGGTGACGAGTAATGCCAACATCCCCACACCCTCGAGCGGCGCGCCGGGATTGTACACAGCCTCAAAACGCGGGAGCGCATCCCGCTGCAATTCAAGCCGGATATCGTCGGCGAACAACACACCGTCATCCTGCAACGTCGTCTCCACGAGCAATTCGCCATCGGCGCTGCGATAGACCTGCACCTGAACCGGTCCATCGGCTTCGCGCAGCCGGCTGATGCGAAAAACGTAACCCATTTGGGGCAGTGCAAAGTAAGTTTCCGGCGACTCGACGGTCAACGCCAAGTGTAGTTCCTCTTGCGGCTCGTCGTGCGCCGAAGGTAACAAGGGTAAAACCTGTCCTTGTGCATCCAACGCTTGCGCCACCAAGCCCACACTGCTCCCTTTGGGAACAAAGTATAGTCCATATCGTCCTGTTCGCAACAGTATGAAGCGGTTGGGGGAAACATCATCGCGCGCCGGCAGCGTCAATCCGCGTTCCGGGATGGTGATGGGCGTTGCGGGCCAAGCAAGCACATCCGATTGCTTCCAACCCCACACCGTCTGCATACCCCACCCAACAACGATGAGCACGCCGGCCACACATGCCAGCGCCTGCAGCCAGCGACGGGAGGGCGACCACGCTTTCCCGCGCTCAAGCAAGTTACCGCAGCGCGCGGCGACGAGCAACGCCAGCCAGGCGAGCAGAGCACGCATCCACAGTGACGCGCGTACCGTCAACAGGCCCAGCGCCGCCAGGGGAGTAGCCCACATTTTGAGAGTCGGATGCAATCCGGCAAGCCAGCGCGCGTAAACAGGACTGGTGGAGATGGATACCGGCGCCTGGGGGAGAAACAACACAACGATCTGGATGATCAACAGCGCAATGAGGGCTTCAACCAATCTTTTATCCACACTGAGCCATTGCCACACCTGGTTAAGTATCTGCCGTGCCCGCATAATTCCCTTCGCCATTGACCTACAAAAAAGGCCCCGTCGACTCCGGGGCCGGAGAGAGCCACCCTTGGGAATTGAACCCAAAACCTGGCGCTTACGAAGCGTCTGC
>JAFGFI010000377.1 GCA_016931185.1 Anaerolineae bacterium | reverse complement strand
CTACAAAGCCCCTTCCCACAAAGTCAAGGTTTCCATACCGCCAACGCGCTCTGGATAGCGCGGCTACAAGATAACAACGCTATGGGATTCTCTAGTATAATGACAGTTACAACGGAAGTTTGGGAGGTATAAGTTATGCCAAGCGGTGCGCCGGCATCGTTGCCAGCGAACCTGCTCCAGGTCTGGCAATGGGGATTGGGGAACAGCTTGCGCCGAAGCTCTACATTTGCGTGGGGACAGCACGGCAGCCCGCGCCTTCACGGATGATATACGCGCGCGTTTCCCCCGCCACAGCGCTTTCCAACGCGAGATGAAAACCGCGCTTCAAAACATGACGCGCTCACTGAATACGAGGAGTTAAAGAGAACTATGAAAATTCTACTCACCGGTCACAAGGGTCAATTGGGACGTACCCTTTTATCTTTCATGTCCGAACACAAGGTGTTGGGTGTGGATTTGCCCGAACACGATATTACTGACCGCGCGGCGTTTACTGCGCTGGCTCGTGAATTTCAACCTGACCTGATCCTCCATCCGGCGGCAATGACAAATGTGGATGGCTGTACACGCGACCCCGCGCTGGCCTATCGCGTCAACGGGATGGGGACGCAGAATGTGGCATTGGCCGCAGCGGAGGTGGACGCGGAACTGCTCTACATCAGTACTAACGAAGTATTCGATGGCAAGGCGACAACCTCCTACCACGAATGGGCCACGCGCAACCCCATCAACGCCTATGGACATTCCAAACTGGCGGGTGAGTGGTACACGCAACACCTGCTCACACGCTTCTACATTGTGCGGACGGCGTGGCTGTATGCGGCGGGTGGGCGTAACTTCCCCCACCGCATCATCCAACTGGCCGATGAGCGAGGCAGTCTCAAAGTTGTCGTCGATGAAATAGGTAATCCAACTTACGTGATAGACCTGGCCCAGGCCATCCTCAAATTGATGACCACGCACGCCTACGGCATCTATCACCTGGTCAATGCAGGGGCAGTGTCCCGCTACGAATTCGCGCAGGAGATTCTGCGTCTGAGCGGGCGCGCCCACATCCCGGTCGCCCCTATCACGTCTGACCAATTCGAGCGCGCCAGCACTCCCCCATCCTACGCCCCCTTGACTAACAACGCTGCTGCCGCTTTAGACATTCAACTCCGCCCCTGGGAAGAGGCTCTGGCGGAATTTCTGGCGGAGACGGGATACGCGCAGTGACGAATCACGAATCACACATTACGAATCACGAATTACGAATTACGAATCACGAATTACGAATCACGAATTACGAATCACGAATTACGAATCACGAATTACGAATCACGAATTGTGCATCACGCATCTCCGTCATCATCCCCAATTGGAATGGCGCGCAGCATCTGCCGGGGTGTTTGGAGAGCCTGCGCGCGCAGCGATACAAATCGTTTGAGACGCTGGTGGTGGATAACGGTTCGGCGGATGGTTCGTTGACAGTATTGGCCCGCTATCCCGAGGTACAGGTGCTGGCCCTGGGAGAAAACCTGGGGTTCACGGGCGCGTGCAACGCGGGATTCCGGGCAACCCAGGGCGATATCCAAATATTACTCAACAATGATACCGAGGTAGACCCGGATTGGCTTGCCGAAATCGCCGCTGCTTTCGCGCAGCATCCAGAAGTGGGAAGCGTGGCCTCGAAGATGCTGCTGTTCGATCAGCGCGATACTTTTCACACCGCAGGAGACTATGTCACGCCGGACGGGCTGGCGCATAATCGCGGTGTCTGGCAGAAGGATGAGGGGCAATTCAATCAGCCGGGCTACGTCTTCAGC
Source organism: Anaerolineae bacterium (assembly GCA_016931185.1). Classification (GTDB taxonomy): domain Bacteria; phylum Chloroflexota; class Anaerolineae; order B4-G1; family SLSP01; genus JAFGFI01. Next base: position 5,280 of record JAFGFI010000377.1, on the reverse strand, counting down.
GCGTGCGGGGGTAGCGCGGCTTACCGCAGGATAATGCTGGATGAGATTGGCCTGTTGGATGATGATTTCTTCTTTTCTTTTGAGGATGTAGACCTGGCATGGCGCGCGCAACTCGCAGGGTGGAAGTGCCTCTACATGCCCACCGCCATCGTCTATCACAAGCTCAAAGCGTCTGGCGGGGGAGTGACCGCCTCATATTACGACGGGCGCAACCGTATCACTACGCTGGTGAAAAACTATCCTGCCGACCTTTGGCGTGACCACTGGCGTGAAGTTCTCGGCGCGCAGATGAGGTTGGCGTGGGACGCCCTACGCCTCTGGCGGGGCGATGCCGCCCGCGCCACCTTGCGCGGGGTGGTAGCAGGCATCTTGGGCATCCCTAAGACGCGGCATAAGCGCAAAGCTATCCAGGCAATGCGCAAAGCGGACAAAGCCTATTTAGAACGATTGATGATGCCGCCCTACCAGGTCAATGTAAGACAGACATTCCTGTCTGTCTGATAAGCTGGAAAACCCGGTTACTGTGTCAATGTGGTCTGCATAGCGCGGCAACGGTCGCGCCAGAGGCGTTCGTAAGCTGACGGAGAGAGCAATCGTCCTTCCAGGTCCATCACGGTGTGAATTTGAGCTTCCAAACACCATTCCACACAGATTTGGTACGCTTCCCAATCCAATTCGTCAGTGTCCCAAAAAACGGGAATCTCCGCCAATCCCTGCCAGTAAGCCGCAAAAGCGCGCGTGTGGCCGTCAGTGTAGATGATACGTCCATTTAACTGCTTGATGGGAACCGGCGTCAACGTTTCCAAACGCGGGGGCTGCCACCACGCCTGCACCTGGGCCAATTTTTCAAGACTGATGTAGAGCTGGCTAGGTTGGATTTCGGCCAGCGGCATTATTTCAGAAACCGGATTTTGCGAACAAGAGACTGGAGTTTTCCCTAAAACCCCAGTCTCTATCGTTTTCTCAACTGCCATTGTACCCGTAAGGATGGGTGCGATGCCACTCCCACGCGCTGGCAATAATGTCGCGCAAATCGGGAATTTGTGGCTCCCAGCCCAGATCTTGGCGAATGCGCGAGGCATCTGCGACCAGGATGTCGCCATCCCCATAACGGCGCGGCGCGATCTCGGCGGGAATATCCACCCCGGTCACTTCACGAGCAGTTTCCACCACCTCTTTCACCGAGTAGCCCGCTCCATTGCCGAGGTTATAGATTGCCTGGGAACGTTCCGCCAACCCCTCCAGTGCCAGGATATGGGCCGAAGCCAGATCCAAAATGTGGACGTAATCGCGGATACACGTCCCGTCAGGGGTCGCATAATCATCACCGTAAATGAATACCTTTTCGCGCTGCCCCAGTGCAACTTGCAACACAAGGGGAATAATGTGCGTCTCCGGGTCATGGGCCTCCCCATGTCCGGGCACGGCCCCAGAAGCGTTAAAATACCGCAATGCGGCATAGCGCAACCCTAAAATTTCATGGTACCATTTGAGCGTTTCCTCAATCATATACTTGGTTTCGCCATAGACATTGGCCGGGCCGATAGGATCGTCCTCGGTCAACGGCACGTGCTTCACAGCATTGTAAACCCCGGCAGAGGATGAAAACACAAACCGTTCAACGTTATGCGTCACTGCCGCTTCAATCAACGTCATACTGCCGGTCACATTATTGCGGAAAAAGGCTCCGGGATCCCGCATGGACCGGCCCGCTTCAATAAATGCCGCAAAGTGCATCACCGCATCATACGACTCGCTTCCAAGCACTGCATCAAGCGCTTCACGATCTAGAATATCGGCCTGCACAAACCTGGCCCCCTCCGGCACTGCCTGGCGAAATCCCTTGACCAGACTATCATACACCGTCACATGGTGCCCCGCTTTTAATAATTCGGCGGTCACAATTCCCCCAATATATCCTGCACCACCTGCCACAAAAACCTTCACAGAACTACCTCCTCAGCAATTGGGATGTATAAGCCTCCGAAAAGCTTATACTTCCTTAGTATTTTGATATTCCCGCCACACACGGTCCAATTTCCAATCTTTCCTTAAATCGCCAATACCATAACAGATAACTCAAACTCTCAGCCAACGCTTGTGATTCAAACTGTATTATAGCTTCCTCCAAACCCGGAACCGGTGGATCATAGGTCCCCGCCGAAATCGCCTGGGCCACCGCTTCCAAATGTGCAACCGTCACGCCCATACGTTCTGCGAACACCTGAACGGTCTGTACCGCTTGCGGGTCGGCTAACTGCGTTACGACCCAATCGCGCCAGTATTGCAAAGCGCCTTCTTCCACGAAGGGCAACCAGTGGTCGGGGGCTACTTCTCGCAATAATGCAGTGAGCGTAGTCCCCTTACGTAACTCGCGCTCAGCATCGCGATCTAACAATACGCGCAGCGCATTATGATGGACACTGCGTGTGCGCCGGTCTGTCCATAATCCCGAACTGTAATAGAAAGGTATAAAGACTTTCCAGGCCCATACTTCATCCCATACCAGGTGAATCAGATACCCACTGACAAAAGCCGCGTATTCCGGGGAAAGGACATAAGGGTCGGCCAGGCCTGGATACAGCGCGAGCATTGTCTCTACCGCGCGCGGACACTCCGGGGGCGGTAAATGATAAAAGTGTGTTTCAATACGCGGCTGTTGTGTCACGGATTGCACATCTACTGCTGTAGTCCCCAACAAATAAGCGCCCGATGCCTCCATGATATGTTCACGGATACTATCGGGCAATTCTGACGATTTTATCACTCGCATAGCATACACTAAATGTTGAAACGGTGTTGGCACAACGGCTATTCTACCCGCAACTTGAGCTAGAGCAAGCGAGAAGATAGGACTATCGCACTTGGATCTTCCAGGAAGCTGTGAGTCCCTTACACAGGCTAAATATGTGGGATGGACGCCGGTTTGCCGCATGTTCAAGCCGCTCTAAGCTTCCTGGAAGGTTAAAGTAGCCCAAATGCGATAGCCCTAGCGAGAAGGTTAGGGCTATCGCACTTGACTTGAGTGCACCGGACTACAAAAGTCTTACGAGTTAACGGGTTCACCCGGCGCCGGCGTTGAAGAGAAAGCGTGCAAAAATGCAGTCGCCTGCTGAGACTTTTGTAGTCTGTGGCTTCACGTATCATGTCTTTCCATTTGCCATTTGTGATTTGCCATTTAAAATACATCCGTTATGCACATCAAGAGTCTGAGTCTACGTCATTTTCGCACATATAATCGTTTAGAGTTAGATCTGCCTGTGGCCCCTGTACTTTTAATCGGGGCCAATGCCCAGGGCAAAACTAGCTTGTTAGAGGCGATTGCTTATTTAGCGATGGGACGTTCGCCTCTCACCAATGTTGAGCAGCATCTCATTCACTGGAACGCACTTGAGGCAGGGATGCCGTTTGCACATCTTAAGACGGACATCGCGCGGCATAACACTCTGGAACAGATCGAGATTGCAATCCAGTGCAAGCAACTCAATAATGGGAATACGCGCCTGGAAAAGAAAATCAAGATCGATCAGCATCCCGCGCGTCGTTCCGACCTGGCCGGGCATTTAAATGTGGTCATCTTTCTTCCTGAAGATGTAGGATTGGTTAGCGGCGCACCTGCCAATCGCCGGCGTCACTTAGATGATGTGCTTTCCCAGATCTATCCGGACTACGTCGAATCTCTCCATAAATACCAAATCGCCCTTTCCCGCCGCAATGCGCTGCTCAAACACTTGCGGGAGCGCGGGGGAGATATAGCACAACTCGCTCCCCTGGAAGAAATCCTGACAGAGACAGGAGTCTCAATTTCACTTTACCGCCGGCGACTGGTGAGCGCGCTCTCTCTCCATACCGATCGTTTTCATCAAGAATTAACAGGGGGAACTGCCTGGCTGCACCTGCACTATCAACCTGACTTTGATCCACTCAGCCCCCCGGAGCTTAATTATCAGATTGGCTTGCTACCGGAGTCTATACAAGATATACCGGTAGATGTAAGGCAGCTTCAGGATGCGTATCGCGCGCTCCTGCAACGACAGCGGCGTGAAGCGATCCAGCGGGGTGTGACGTTGATCGGCCCCCACCGGGATGAAGTCCGTTTTATCTCTAACGGGATTGACCTGGGAACCTATGGGTCGCGGGGGCAGCAACGGACGGCAGTCCTGGCCTTACGCCTGGCAGAATTGCGCTGGCTGGAACAAGAGACAGGCGAAATTCCCGTGCTCCTCCTGGACGAAGTCCTGGCCGAACTCGACCGCGCGCGTCGCACCCACTTTTTAAAACTGTTGGGACACGTTGAACAAGCCATTATGGCGACCACCGATGCGGATATGTTTCCAGAAACCTTTCGTGAACATATTCTCAAGTTGGAAGTGGTTGGGGGAATTATCAGACCGGTTGAACACGAATCATAAATGAATTGAGGGCGTTTCATTTGAGTTAGCGGGTACGTCAAACGTCAAACGTCAAAAGTAGCTCCATCTTGCCAGAAAATTAGGGCTGCAAGGGACGTTTGGAGGGCATTCCAGAACGGCGCGGATATTGCGGTGGGGTGGTAGCTATCTTGTCCAAGATGACGAGGTACCGGGTTTCTGCCAATCCACGCAACTCCACCGGCACCAATCGCCGCACGTGTCCCCCCAGTTGCCTCACCGCCCATTCCCCACGCTGGACTTCGGCAGGCGCGCCCTCACCCTTTTGCGCTAATACCCGGCCCCCAACTTTGACCAGGGGTAAGAGATATTCCGCCAGGATGGGCATATCGGCCACCGCGCGGGCCAACGCCCAATCATAACACTCGCGATGTCCTGTAGCTGTGCCGACTTCCTCGGCGCGTTGGTGTAGCATATCCACTCCTTCAAGACCCAGCAGCGTAACAATATGCTTCAGAAACCCCACCTTTTTTGCCGTCGCCTCCACCAGCGTCAAACGCATCCCCGGGCACAAGATTTTTAAAGGGATCCCCGGAAACCCGGCCCCGGTCCCCACATCAATCACCGTCTTCCCGGCAAAACGTTCTTCTCCCTCCTGCCCTAGCAGACAAGAGATAGAGTCCAGGAAATGGCGCACCTGAATTCCCTCATCGTCCGTAATGGCCGTGAGATTAAATTTCTGATTCCAGGCGACCAGCTCTTCCTGGTACACACGGAAAGCGGAAATATGCTCCGCTTTCAGATGAATGCGCAGCCGCTGCGCCCCGGCAATGAGTAACTCCACGCGAACAGTTCCTTCCAAATCGGATAATTGAATATATTATACCACCGGATGTCGAGGAATAAGGTT
>JAFGFI010000376.1 GCA_016931185.1 Anaerolineae bacterium | reverse complement strand
TGATGATTTTTATTTACTTCTACTTATTGTTAATTATGGGCGCCTTCGGCAACGCCGTTGGCAAATCGTTAATGACCAATCCCAAAGTGCCCTTTGGTATGATCACCGTCGTGCTGATGGGCATCCTGGCCGGGCAGATGACCTACAAGTGGAGAAAGGACATTATCCTCACCACCGTGGTCACAGTCGTGCTCACCTTTGTGGGTATTTGGATCAGCACCCTGGGCTTTATGTCCAACATCTTCTCAGCGATCTATGGCCTGCCCGATTCGCCCACGCTCTTCCTCGGCAACACGCAGGCGCAAGTTATCGGTACATTACTCGTCATCGTGTTCTGTTACTTGGGTTCAATTATGCCGATCTGGGCCTTCGCGCAGCCGATTAACTATGTATCCTTCTGGATTGTCTCGCTAGGTGTGTTAGGCGGGGTGCTGGGGATGCTGATCTGGCGTCCGGGAATGGGCGACTTCCCGGCCTTCACTACGTTTACCACCGCTAGTGGCCCATTGTGGCCCATGCTCTTCGTCACAATTGCCTGTGGCGCAATCTCCGGCTGGCATAGCTTGGTTTCTTCGTCGGGGACGGCGCGGCAGTTGGAAACAGAGACGGACGCTCTGCCGGTGGGCGGTGGCGCGATGTTTATGGAAATGTTCTTTGCAATTGTCGCTTTCCTCACTGCAACGGTAGCGTTTGGCAGCTTCCAGGGCTACAAGGATGCCGGCGGCGCGGGGAGCGCCCTGGCTGTGTTCTCCGGTGGACTGGCGAACTTCCTCAACCGCATCGGTATTCCCGTTGAATTTGGCAAGGCTTATGGTTCAGTCTTTTTGACCATCATGGCTCTGACGATTATGCAACTCGTCATCCGCTTCATGCGCGTTGCCAGCGCCGAGTTGGTAGGAGACAAGATGCCAGTCATGAAGAATATGCACGTAGGTACCATCGTGGCGTTGATCCTGACATTGATCTTCGTTTGGGTGATCCCCTGGCTTACTATCTGGTCCGCGTTCGGCGCCGCCAACCAACTGATGGCCGGGCTGGCGCTGCTACTTGTCTCTCTGTGGGCCATGTCAGAGGGGCGCAAGCATATCTGGGCGCTGTATCCGGCAGCGTTCATGATTGTGACGACCCTCGCCGCGCTGCTCTACCTGGCTTACGACAACTTCTTCGTCAAGTTGCCAAAGGCAACAACGAGCCAGGCCGGGATCGCGGCGGTACTCGTGGGTATTATCGCGCTGGTGTTGGTGGTAGCGGCAGCGTTCCTCGTCTATGATGGTTGGAAGGCGCTGCGCAAGCCACGGGAAAAACAAGCCCCTGCCAGGGCATAATCTATGACGAGAGGGGAGGGCCAGCCCCCGTCCTCCCCTTGACACCAGGGAAAACCAGTTTATCAGCAGCGGATGAACATTCAAACGCCTCATCTTTAGAGGAATGACGCACTAACGCGGTGCGTTCACCAGCGGTTAGATGAAAATTTAAGACGAAATTAAGTTTTCAAGGTTTTTTACAATTTGCCAATTTTAAATTTGCAAATTTTCGATTTTCAAGGGAGCAGAGGTATGGTGCGGCTCGGCGATATTCAGGATAAACTACGCGGCATCGTGTGCGCCGCGCGCGAGATGCTTTACGGGATGACCACCTACGAGTGGACACAAAGCACAAAGCGTGAACGCGCCGAGGTCGAAAACCTTTTCGTCCTGATCAGTTTTGGCGATTTGCTTGGGTTACCGGTTCTCCCGCCCTACTACACTATGCGTCTGCTGCCCTACATCGTCCCGGCGATACACCGTTGGAAGCGCAGTCTGCTCCGCGAGCGCGACTGGACCGACCTGACGGAGTTTATTGAGGGAATCGATTGAACCTTATTAACCGTGAATTGGGCGAATTCCCGCTAATCTTGAATGGATTCGTGGCGATTCGCAAGCTTAGCGGTTTATTTTATACGAATTACGCATTAACGCGGTGTGTTCACCAGCGGTTGGATGAAAAGTTACGGCCTAAAGGCCAAGATATAAAGTAGTAGGGTTGCGGGCGGAGTACCGCCCGCAACCCTACCCTCTTTTACCTACCGCTTTAGCGGTCTATTTTTCAGAGTAGGAGATAACAATGCCAGAAGAAGAACAAGGCGATAGCAAATTAAAGCAATTGGGCCGTTCGGTGAAGGAATTCCTGTACGGTATGGCCGGTCACGATATGACCCGCTTTGCCCTCAAAACACGCGGCAGTATGGAGCACCTGTTCATCCTCATCACTATGGGGGATTTGCTTGGTATTCCTATTCTGCCGCCCTATTATTCATTGCGCTTATTGCCCTACGTCGTGCCGCAAATTTCCACTTGGAAGCGGCGTATGCTGCGCGAGCGTGATTTGACCGACGCTCTCGCGTAAATAAGGAGAAACCATGTCACTTGCACAAGTTTTCCGCGAACATCCCAACCGCCGCTACATCGAGTTTGGCGGCAAGGGCGGGCTGGGCAAGACCACGTTCTCAGCGGCGACGGCCTACTGGCTGGCGCAACAGGGCTACAAAGTGCTTGTCTTCTCCGTGGACCCCCAGGCCTCGCTTTCGGACATTTTTGAACGCGATATCTTTGGCAAAGGGGCGGTCGAAATTTCTCCCGGACTCTTCGCTCAGGAGATCGATGCCGATCAGCGCATCCGCGAATACCAGGACGAGATCCGGCAGAAAATCCTTGATATGTACGGATTGGACGAAGTGCCGAAGGAGATCGAAGACTACATCCAGGCTAC
>JAFGFI010000375.1 GCA_016931185.1 Anaerolineae bacterium | reverse complement strand
TCCGGGAAGTTCCGCCCAGCTCCCTAAAACCAGCCCTTAGCCAAACCGAAACCTCCTGTTCTGTTCCAGACGAGTGGACTTCCTGGAAGATTGGGGTCAACAACAACCTTCCGGGAAGCACGCAGTGGCAGCCCCGTAGCTTCCCGGAAGGAAAATCGCACTTGCGAAACTTTGACGCTCACCCGGTGGGAACGGCATTTCTTGCATTGTCAACATTTGTATACTATACTTGGTTAGTATGCGTTGATCAGATACCTTCAATAGTGGGTGAGGTGCAACGATGCCTGAATCGGACTCCCTTTACGCCGATCTTGAAATCCACACCCTGGAACACCAGGAAGCAGGCTATCCTGTTGAGATTACCCTCGATGGTGGCCAGGAATTCCGACGCGGCTTTCTCGCGGCGAAGGGGAAACCGATTATCCACGACGCGCTGCTGCGCGAGTTAGCCCGCATGACACACGACGGCCCGGTAACCGCTGTGGCTTTTAGCCTGGATGGTCGATGGGTAGCCACTGCAAGTGGGGATGGTACTACCCGCGTATGGCCGTGGCAAACGCAAGATCAGCTTACCCTAGATGTTCGTTTCAATTCAATAAGGAGGCAAGTATGTTACACGGTAAAGGGATGTTTATGTGGCAAATCCAAAATAGCTCTGGCGGAAATCCTGCCCAAATTGTGCTGGAGGCACAACGGGCCGGGTTGAGCTACGTTGCCATCAAGATTGCAGATGGGGTTCATAGCTTCCCCGATACTTCTCAAGAATCGCTGACAGTCGCCACTGTAGCAGCTTTCCAACACGCCGGTATTGAGGTGTGGGGTTGGCAATTCATTTATGGGCGCGACCGTAACAACACCACCATCAGTATCGCCGACGCCGAAGCGCAGATAGCTGTCCAGCGGGCGCGTACTCTGGGCGTCAAAGGGTTCATTATTGACTTCGAAAACTCTGGGCATGCCGTTTTATCTTATCACGGCAATGTCGAAGATGCCGAAATTTATATGCGGCGTCTGCGCGCCGGGTTGTCTGACATTCCCCTAGCCGCCGCCTCCCACCGGTTTCCCCGGTACCATTCAAATTTGCCCTGGGACACATTCATGCGGGACTGCAATCTGGCGATGCCCCAGGTTTATTGGGTTCAGGGTGACCCGGTGCGCAATCTGCGTGCTTCTTGGGAAGAGTACCGCGCTCGTTGGCCCCAACTTCCCTTCGTTCCTATTGGTTCAGCCTACGCGGAAGGTGGTTGGGGCGCTACGGCGCAAGAAGTCACTGCTTTCCTCCAGGAAGCCCGCAACCTCAATCTACCCGCAGTCAATTTTTGGAGTTGGCAAAGCGCGCAGAGTACGTCGCTCTGGGAAACAATTGCGACCTTCCCCTGGCCTGGGGGTAGCCCCGGCCCAATCGTCGAGCCGGAATATGAGACGTGGGTACTCGTGCCGCTTAAGTTCCGTAACGCCCCTTCCACGGACGAGACACAGTGGATTGATGGCATCATCTTCCCTGTTGGTACGCGCATCACCGCTATAGGCAATCCTACTGCACCGGATGGTCAAGGTCGCCGCTTGCAGAAAATCAGGACTGCGGAGGGCCGCGAGGGATGGGTGACCTACAGCGGGCAAGCGGTGTATTTAACCACGCGCCCGATCAGCCCGTTGCCGCCAGAGGACAGTCCGCAACGCACGGTGAAAGTCAACGCTTCTTTAGGGTTGAAACTCCGCAGCCAAACCTTGCTTGATGATGACTACTGGATCGAGCGGATAGTGTTACCCCCGGAGACCCTTTTGACGGCTATCGGCACGCCCACGCAGTCCAGCTTCGAAGGGTATCACTGGCAATATGTCGAAACCACCCAGGGGCAGAAGGGCTGGGTGGTTTATAGTGCGGGGAATGAGACTTATCTACAAGATTGGAACACATCATCCTTTTTCCCGGCCCCGGCTGCTGGCAGCCCCCGGCGCGTGGTTCAGGTCACCGCCTCGCTGGGACTTAAATTCCGCAGCCAGACTTCCACCGACGATCAATATTGGATAGACCGTATTGTTTTCTTGCCTGGACAAACCTTAATTGCGATTGCTCCATCGACAACTACAGACTTGAACCAGAGTTGTTGGCAATATGTGCAAGCACAGGATAGACGCACCGGTTGGGTTAAGTATAGCGACGGTGAAGACATCTATCTCCGCGATGTGGGCGTTGAATCCAGTACGACCGTTTGGAGTAAGACTGCCTTGAACATCCGTGCCACAGCGGCAGCACAGGGCGCGAAAATTTGGACGGTGGCCGATGGCACGCCTTTGACTGTCCTCGAAGGCCCGCGTGCGGCCGGGGCAAAGGTAGGGATGCCGGGGCAGTGGATTCACGTCCGTACACCTAGTCTCAAAGAAGGCTTCGTCGCCGCCGAGTACGTTCGCAACGGGCCGGTGACCGACTCTCGACCGCTCGTCCCGCAAGTAACCCATGGGGAATCGCCCTATATCTTCGGTTTCCACGAACCTTTTGACCAAAAGATATTCGCGGGCAGCGGTAAGACCGGCTGGATGCTCATGACGGAACAAGTCGGGGCCAATCCAATGACCGCGTGTGGGCGGCGCAGCCTATACTACGAATGGTCGCGGGCCGGATTTGGCGTCATTGCACGGCTCAATTATGGATATGACAGCACCGGGACCATTCCCCCGCAAACGGCTTATTCGCAATTTGCCGCAGCGTGCGCGCGTTGGGTAGAGAATTCGATAGATCCCACCGACCGGCAACACGGTTGTCACATCTGGATTATCGGCAATGAGATGAACAATCCCCGCGAGTGGCCGGGAAACCACAATGGTGAGGGTGGAACCCCCATCACACCCGAAGCCTACGCTGCGTGCTTTAATGCCGTGTATGCAGCGATCAAAGCTGTACAACCCGGCGCCATCATCTGTCCCGGCGCGATCGACCCTTATAATGCACAGGCGGGAGATCCTCAAGACTGGTTCAAGCGGATGCTGGCCGGCATCACCGCCCTGGACGGGATTATCTTACATGCTTACACGCACGGCGCCAAACCCCAGTTGATTACGAGCCAGGAAACCTTCCAAGATCACCCACTGACCTGGCAATACTACCATTTCTATGCTTACCGCACCTTTATGGACTTGATTCCCGACGCCTGGCGTGAAGTCCCGGTCTTCATCACCGAAACCGATCAGGTAGATGCGTGGCAAGATGTCAACAACGGTTGGGTTCAGGCGGCTTACGAAGAAATCCACCGTTGGAATCAGAGTCCTCATCATCAACAAATCCAGTGCCTGTTACTCTATCGCTGGCCATCTTTAGATCAGTGGGCGATTGAGCACAAGTCGGGAGTCATCGAAGATTTTAAGCAGGCCTTGCGCCATGATTATCGCTGGCGGTTGACCACTGGCAGCCGGGAACATTTTACATTTGGCGTTCCGGCTGCAACTACCCCAGAGATCGATGTCTCCTTTGCCATTTCCGATGCAGAACCGGGGCCGGACGACTTCAAGCGCATTTGGGGCATCGGCCCCAAAATTGAAACGGTACTGCGCGCCATCGGCATCCAATCTTTCGCCCAACTGGCAGTTGTACAGCCCGACCAGATTACAGAGTGGCTTACCGCAGTCGCTGTGCGTGGCCGCGCGGTCGCGTCTTGGCCGCGCCAGGCGCAACTACTCGCTGATGGGAAGTTGACGGAACTGGCAACGATGCAGGCAGAACTGCGCCAGCGCACGAAAGCTTAACTATTCAATGGCAACATTCAGAGAGGGATAATCTGTTCTCAGATTGTCCCTCTTACGTTTTTTATGAAGGGGTATTCCTAAGACTTGTGTATTCGAAACCTGGTTTCAAAACTGTGACTTGAGTGTAAAATTAAGGATGTTGCACTTGGAATGCATCAATCCTATGAATAACTCTTGTAAAAAAGGCGGTGAAAAATGTCTACAATTCAATCAACAGAAACCTTGCTGCTCAAGCAGCCCACAGTCAGCACCACGCACGTGGCCTTTCTATATGCCGGCGATCTGTGGATCGCCGATCGGGACGCTGTTTCCCCACACCGGTTGACTGCGCATCCGGGCGAAAAATCAACACCCATGTTTTCGCCCGATGGGCAGTGGATCGCCTTTTCAGGCAATTATGATGGCAACATGTGTGTGTATATCGTTTCCCCCGATGGCGGCTCGCCCAAGCGATTGACCTACCATCCCGGTGCCGATCGGGTACGCGGCTGGACGCCAGATAGTCAGCACGTACTTTTTGCTTCCGCGCGCAGTTCAACTACGGCGCGCTATAACCGGCTGTACACCATCTCTATCGAAGGCGGCCTTCCCAAACCTTTGCCACTGCCGATGGCCGAGCGCGGTGCATACTCGCCCGATGGGCAGCAACTTGCCTATACGCGCCTTCCTGAGCAATTCTGGTCATGGAAACGCTATCGCGGCGGCACCACGCCCTCTATCTGGATACTCGATCTGGCAACCTACGATTACGTGGAAATCCCACACACCAACGCCAGCGACACATTCCCCTGTTGGATGGGTGATAATATCTATTTCATCTCCGATCGCAACGGCGTGATGAACCTTTTCGACTATAACACCGGAACGCGGGCCGTGACGCAGCTCACCCGGCACACCGATTTTGACATTCGTTCCTTGACCGCCGGCGCGGGCATCCTGGCCTACGAACAAGGAGGGCGCATCCACATCTACGATCCGGCCACACAGACGGACACACCGCTCCAAATTTGCATCCATGCTGACTTACCTCACACGCGGCCACATTTCTTCAAAGCCGCCAAGGCCATTCGCAGCGCAGGGCTGTCGCCCACCGGGATGCGGGCAGTCTTTGAAGCGCGCGGTGAGATCGTCACTGCGCCGGCCAAGAAAGGCGATATCCGCAATCTGACCCAAACCCCCGGTGTGTGTGAGCGCGACCCATCCTGGTCACCCGATGGGCAGCGGATCGCCTACTTCTCCGATGCCAGCGGCGAGTATGAGTTAGTTATCGCCGACCAGACCGGGTTGAAAGAGAAAACCTTCATCTCATTGGGCAAGAGATCGTTCTTTTATAAGCCAACCTGGTCACCCGATGGGACTAAGATTGCCTATACCGACAAGGCGTTGAATTTGTACATCCTTGACCTGACCGATAAGACGCCGGTTCATGTAGATACCGACACCTACGACCATCCGGAGCGCAGCCTCAACCCAGTCTGGTCGCCTGACAGCAAATGGATCGCCTACACCAAGCGGCTCAATACGCACATCCGCGCCATTTTCCTCTACGAGCTGGCGACCGGTCAGAGTCACCAGGTGACGGATGGCCTCAGCGACACAACTTCGGTTTGCTTTAGTCCAGAGGGCAAAACTCTCTACTTCACGGCTAGTGCTAACTACGGTCTGAATACCGGCTGGCTTGATATGTCATCCTATGAACGCCCAGTACTGCGCAGCCTCTACCTGGCCGTCCTCAACAAGGATGATCCTTCACCGTTAGCACCCGAAAGCGATGAGGAACCGGAGAAAAAAGAAGAAGAAGAGAAGGAGAAAGAAGAGAAAGATAAAAAGAAAGCCGTTGAAGTCAAGATTGACCTTGCCGGACTGGGCCAGCGTATCCTGTCGCTGCCCGTTCCGGAGCGCGATTATCATGCACTACAAGCAGCCGAGAACAAGCTTTTTTACCTAGAACTGCTTCCACATCAGCGAGGAGGGAACAAGCCGCCACTTTACGCGCTTCACGTTTACGACTTCAAGGAGCGCAAAGACGAAGTATTCGTGGATAAAGTGCGCGGTTACTGGCTCAGCGCCGACGGCAAGAAACTGCTCTACCAGGGTGAGCAGGATGGCGAATATACCATCATCGAAACTGAGAAAAAGCCCGAGGCAGGCAAGGGCAAACTAGCCTTGGATACCCTGGAAATCTACGTGGACCCGCGCGCCGAGTGGCAGCAAATGTTCAACGAAGTCTACCGCATCGAGCGCGATTATTTCTACGATGGGGCCATGCACGGAGTGGATTGGGATGCCGTATACGAGCGGTATCACCCCTTCCTCGCTCACGTAGGACATCGCAGCGATTTGAACTATCTCTTTGCCGAGATGATGGGCGAGTTGAGAGCCGGCCATGCCTATGTGGGTGGCGGCGATGTGCCCGGCCCACAGCCGGTTAAGTGTGGTCTGCTGGGAGCCGATTACGAAATTGTGGATGGCTATTACCGTATCCGGCGTGTGTATGAGGGCCAAAACTGGCACCCCGAGCTACGCGCGCCGTTGACTGAACCGGGCGTGAATGTGTCGGCGGGTGAGTACATCCTGGCCGTGAACGGTCGCCCGCTGCACGCCCCCACTAACCTCTACCAACTATTCGAGCAGACCGCCGACCGGTTGGTCGAACTTAAGGTGGGAACCACTCCAGATCTGGAACAGGCACGCGCGGTGACGGTCAAGCCGGTTGACAATGAAACAGCGCTGCGCCATTGGGTATGGGTAGAGGAAAACCGCAAAAAGGTAGATGCGCTGTCCGGTGGGAAGGTAGCTTATGTGTACATGTCAAATACCTCCCTGGAAGGTTATGATGCATTTAACCGCTACTATTTTGCCCAACTCGACCGGCAAGCCGTGGTACTCGACGAACGGTTCAACGGCGGCGGGTCGGTGGCGGATTACGTCATTGATATGCTCAACCGTCCACTGCTCTGCCACTGGGCCACCCGCGAAGGTGCAGTATTCCACTCGCCCAATGCCTCGATTTTTGGACCCAAGGCAATGATCATCGACGAGTATGCCGGGTCAGGCGGCGACGCTATGCCACTCTTCTTCCGCCGCCGCGGTCTAGGCAAACTGGTGGGTAAGCGCACCTGGGGAGGACTGATCGGCATCTATGACTACCCGGTACTGATGGACGGCGGGTTTGTCACCGCCCCACGCATGGCCATCTTCAGCCCTGACAACGAGTGGGAAGTAGAAAACGAAGGGGTAACACCGGATATTGAGGTCGAGATGACGCCCAAACTGGCCATCGAAGGGAGGGACCCGCAGATCGAAAAGGCGGTGGAAATTGTTTTACAGGAGCTTAAGCAAAATCCTTTACCTCCTGTCAAACGACCGGCGCCGGCGCAGCGCGTTTAATTCAGAACGTTCATAGTATAACTGTCCTACGTTGCGTGAAAGCAAATTATGACCGAAGTCCTATCTAGGCTTACTTGAATGTCAGCACTCATCTTATCAACGAAAATTAGCATCCCGCCGCTACGCGAAGATTGCGCGATGCGTCCGCGGCTGCTTGAGCAGTGTGCAACGGGGTTAGGGCGCAAGTTGCTCTTAGTCTCCGCGCCTGCCGGATTCGGCAAGACGACGCTGCTGACAGCGTGGATCAACCACGAGCGGCAGCGCCGCCAGGTCCGGTTTGGGTGGCTGTCGTTGGACCGCGAGGACAGCACTCTGGCACGCTTTTGGGCCTACTTCATCCGCGCGCTGCAAGTCGCCGCCCCGGAAGTCGGCGCAGCCGCTCTGGGAATGTTGGAAACGAGCGCCCCGGCACCCGTTGAAACCGTCTTGACCGTGTTGCTCAATGCCATCGCCGCATACAACCAACCGCTGGTCTTGGTCCTGGACGATTATCACCTGCTCGAAGCTGTGGCGATCCACGAAAGCTTGCGCTTCTTTCTCGAACACCAACCGGCCCACTTCCACCTCGTCCTTGCCACGCGGGTCGATCCTCCCTGGCCCCTGGCGCGGCTGCGCGCCCGGCAGCAGATCGCGGAGTTGCGGCAGAGCGACCTGCGCTTCACCGATGAGGAAGCCGCCGAATTCTTCCATCGTTCAATGCGGCTTGACCTGTCGCCGGCGGACATCGCCGCTCTGGATGCGCGCACCGAGGGCTGGATCGCCGGTCTGCAAATGGCGGCGCTCTCCCTGCAACGGCAATCCGACACGCGCGCGTTCATCACCGCCTTCACCAGCAGCAACCGGTACATCTTCGACTATCTGCTCGAAGAGGTGTTGCAGCAACAGTCGCCGGCCGTCCAGGATTTCCTCTTGAAGACCGCCATCCTTGAGCAGATGACTGTTCCTCTTTGTGATGCCGTGCTGGAACGCAACGATAGCCAGGACACCCTCGCGTACCTGGAACGAGACAACCTCTTCCTGATCCCGTTGGATCACGAGCGGCGCTGGTACCGGTATCATCACCTCTTTGCCGATCTGTTGCGCAAGCAGTTTGAAAGCGTGTATCCCGATCAGGTTGCCAGGAGTCACCTGCGGGCCAGCGCGTGGTACGAAAGCCAGGGAGCGATCCACGAAGCGGTTATGCATACTCAAGCAGCGGGCGACGATGATCGGGTGGTCTATCTCATAGAACGCTACGCCGGAAAGGCCCTTATGCAGGGCGAACTTATGCGCGTCTGCCGTTGGATAGAGGTTTTGCCCGAAGAGACCATTCGCGCCCGGTCGCTCCTTTGCCTGGTGCGCGCCTGGACCTTGATCACCGCTCCGGATACAAGAAAGCACGCGGCTTCCTGGCTAGAACGGGGGCTTGCGCTGTCAGCAACGAATCCACACCCGGTCCGTGAGCTGGATGGCACGACGCGCACCGATGACGAGATCATCAGCCAGAATGCATTTTTGTTCCGTGTCAATCTCGCAATCGTGCAGCAAACAGATCCAGAAGAGCTAATCGATCTCTGCCTGGAGGCGCTGGAGGCGCTGCCGGAAGAGGCAACGTTCGAGCGGGGCGGCGTTAACTTTTATCTCGCACAAGCCTACCGACAATTGCACAACAAAGAAGCCGCCGCCCAGGTGCTTGCGCAAGCCAAGCACCTCGGGCTGGCGGTGGAGGGACATAGCATCGCGTTAGCCGTGGCCGGATTCCAGGCAATAGATGCCTGGGATCAGGGTGACTTGTACGCCGTCGCCAAAATCTGCCGGGAAGCCATGACCACGCTTATCCAACCTGCCGAACAGGCCGGTGAGCCAGTGCATCCTTATGCGTGCCTGGTTTATGTGTACTTGGGCCGAACACTCGCCGAGTGGAACCGATTGGAAGAAGCGGAACTCATGCTCGTCCAGGGCGTGAATCTGGCAGAACGTATCGCTGAACCCGGCGCGCAAGTTGATGGCTGCCGCGACCTGGCGCGCCTGTACTGGCTGCAAGGGGACTTCCAGCGGGCGCACGCCTGGATGGATAAAGCGGTGCAGGCATGTCCCTGGAACCCGAACTACCTCTATGCACTGCGCGCTCGCATCTGGTTAGCGCAGGCCAAGGACGATCCAAGCTGGCTGGACAAAGCTATTCAATGGGCTGATGGCCGTACCCTGGCGGACCCAGGAGATTATAGCTGGGAGTTGCAGAGCCTGGTACGGGTGCGCATCGCCCAGTATCGCGCCTACGGCAAACCAGATCTGCCACCGGTTCTGGCCGTGCTTGACGGACACATTGAGGCGCCGGCAGCGACATCAAAGGGGTGGCAGATCGAGGTGATGCTGCTCAAGGCGCTCCTTCTCCAGGCATTGAGACGGATGGAGGAGGCCATGCCCTCACTGGCACGCGCGCTCGCCGTTGCCCAAACAACAGGACACGTTTTGATCTTTCTTGAGCATGGACTACCTATGGTTGACCTTTTGCACGAGGCTGTGCGCCGGAACAGCGAGACCCATTACGCGCGCCAAATCCTGGTCGCATTCGAAAGACGTGGGCTTGTGGGGGGACGCCAGACGCAGCCGCCATCGCCGGAAGCGCGCCCTTCAGTGCAAACTGCCCTGGCTGAGCCTCTCAGTGAACGTGAACTACAGGTGCTGCATTTGTTGAAAAGCCCCTTATCTCAGCGCGAGATTGCCGACCGGCTTTACCTCTCGGTCAACACGGTTCGCACCCACGCCAAGCATATCTATGACAAATTGGGGGTTCATGGCCGGATCGAAGCAATCGCGCGCGCAGAGGAACTGGGATTGCTCTAGTACCTATGAGCGTCCAAACGCCGCCCCATCGCAGGCTCTTCGAGCCAGAAAACTGCCCTTAATCATCATCTTGCCATAATCATCCACTACAATCATCCATTCATGTGATGACAACTCATCCACCCAAGTGATAATATGTAATGAATGTCGTGGTAGCGGGGCAGGGTCTGATCGTGCCAATAGTTACACCGGATATACTGACTTATCAGCGGCTTCTATAGTTCATATAACGCTAGGCGTACTCGGCACTAAACTGCTCGTGTAAGTATGGATAGGATGAATATGGAGGTAGGGTTATGAATACGCCAGAAGCTCAGTTCGCTGTTCAGACGCAGTCGCTCAGCAAAACCTATCGCGGTCATGGCAACGGCCGCGATCATGAAAAGGCTCAACATAACCGCGGCAACGCCCCCGTGGAGGCGCTCAAAGAGCTGGACCTAACCGTGCGTCCCGGCGAAGTGTTCGGCCTGCTCGGTCCCAACGGCGCCGGCAAGACCACTCTTGTGCGCATCCTGGCCACCTTGCTGCGCGCCACAGAAGGCCGCGCCTGGGTGGGGGGCTATGATGTCATCCAGGATGAGCAGGAGGTACGGCGCATCATCGGCTATGCCGGGCAGGACTCGGAGCGCTCGGCCTACTTTCGCCTCACCGTGTACGAAAATCTGCTCTACTTTGCTCACGCCCTGCGTGGTATCCCCTTGCGCACCGCCCGCGAGCGCATTGCCGAGATCGCTGACGAGGTCGGCTTTGACGACCAACTCGACACGGAGTTCGTCGCCCTCTCCGGCGGCCAGAAGCAACTGGTCGTCGTCATGCGCGCGCTGCTGCACCGGCCACGGGTGGTGTTTATGGACGAGCCATCCAAGAGCCTCGATCCGCTGACCGCCGAGCGAGTGCGCACCTTCCTCACCGGCTATGCGCGCTGCCACGCGATGACCATCCTGCTGACCACACATAATATGGATGAAGCAGAAAGAATCTGCGACCGGCTGGGATTCATCAACCAGGGACGCTTGCAGTTCGTGGGCACGCCGCGCGAGTTCCGGCGCTCGGTAAGTGTGCAGGAGACGGTCGAGGTGTCGGGAACCGACCAGGACGGGCTGGTTCAGCGGTTGCAGCAGTTGCCGGGCGTCAGCCACGCGACGCACAATGGCGCCCTGCGACTATATGCGAACGATGGGTTCTCCCTGCTGCGTGACGTGGTGTCGGTACTCGACCGGGCCGGCGTCAAGGCTACAGTTAGTATGGTCGAACCCTCGCTGGAAGATGCCTTCAGCATCTTTGTCAACCACGACCGGGAGGTGAGCAATGCTAAGTAATAGTGCAAATACTGGCAGGTTGTTTTACATGGCGCTTTGGC
The DNA here is from genome assembly GCA_016931185.1 of Anaerolineae bacterium. GTDB lineage: Bacteria > Chloroflexota > Anaerolineae > B4-G1 > SLSP01 > JAFGFI01. The sequence continues at coordinate 9,140 of JAFGFI010000375.1, read as the reverse complement.
GCAACTGGCTGACGCTGAAGCGCTACAGGGCTAATTTCATCTCTGAACTGTTTGGCAGCGCGCTCTTTGGTTTGGGCATGCTCCTCTTTGCCCTGGCCTTTGATACCGCGCTACTGGAAAAGACATTGGGCACGACGAACTGGGTGTCGTTCATGATCTTTGGGGTGGCCTACCAGAGCTGGCAGAGCGTCGCGTTGTGGGGAGCCGCCGATATGTTTCGCAACGAACTGGGATCGGGACAGATTGACTACACGTTCACCTGTCCTTTCTCCCGCTACAGTTACATCATCTGCAACGTCGCCGCTATGGCCGTGCGCAACAGCATCTTTTTTATCCCTATGTTCATTGTCGGGCTGTGGTTCACACGCGAGACTCTGACGCTGCCAGGGCTGCTGCTGGGCCTGTTAGCGACCGCGCTGTCGGTCGGCGCGCTGGCACAGATGGGTGTCTGCTTTGCCGCGCTGGTGTTGCGTCACCAACAAGTGTCGGCCATCTTTGGGCTGTTCAACTTTGCCTTCCAGATGATGACCGGCATGTTCGTCCCCTTGCAGGTCCTTCCGGCATCTTTGCGCCTCATCGGCATCGTGGCACTGCCGCAGAGCTTTGGTATGGATCTGCTGCGCCATTACACCATGGGCACGCAGACTGTGCTTGACCTGCCCTATGAGTGGGCGATCCTGATCGGTCAGGGCGTTCTCTACGGCCTCCTGGCTCAACTCACCGTCCGCCGCCTGGAACGTACCGCCCGCGACCAGGGCCTGCACTACTTGTAGGATAAGGGGAATAATTATGGAAAAAGGCCCTGTATGCATGTCAGTGGGAGGCTAATCACGAATGAGTTGGAAGGAATTTGAAGAACAAGCCCCCGAGATGGCATCTTTGGGGATTGAAAGACTGAACCGAAAAGTAGCATATCTGGCTATACTTAAAAAAGACGGGTCACCACAGCTCCATCCGGTTAGGCCATTCATCGGCAACGGCATGGTGTTCATGTTCACGGAACCTTCCTCCCCTAAGGTCCGCGACCTGCGGCGTGATGGTCGTTACGCTCTTCACTGTTCTGTGGATAGAAAAGAAGACGAACCTTTGATCGAATTTCTCATTTCTGGCACTGCGAAGATCATCAGTGACAGCGTAGTACGCGCTGAAGCAGAAGATATCATTGCGCCATCCGTCGTAACAAACGATTATGCTCTGTTCGAATTTCAAGTCGACTATGTGTTGGCGATTGAGTATGACCATGACGGGAAAAGAATAGTTCACCGATGGCATCGAGAGAAGATAAACAAGAAATGAGCGAAAGGGGAGTTGCACTGCCAGTCCTGCTCAAGCGACTTCATCCCATCGTCGCCGCTCTTATCTCTGAATGAATCGTTATCACCCGCCCCCTATGAGGGCTACCTCTATCTATCCTGTGTAGACAATTCGATAAACAGCAGGTATACTTTATGGGAGGCAAAATTTAAAAAACAGCCCTTATCCTATCATTAATCACAATCCAAAACAGGAGGAGAAATTATGATCCCCAACCAATGGTATGTCGTATTGTCGTCCGATCAAGTGAAGGACAAACCGGTCGGCGTGACACGGATGGGCGAAAAGCTCGTCTTCTGGCGCGATCCAACGGGCAAAGTAAGCTGCATGTTTGATCGCTGCATTCACCGCGGCGTCGAGCTAAGCAAAGGACGCGTGGTCAGCAATGGCCGGTTACAGTGCCCCTTTCATGGTTTTGAATATGATCCCCAGGGGCGTGTGACCAAAATTCCGGCCAATGGGCAAACTGCGCCCGTACCGGAACGCTTCAAGGTACATTCCTACCCTACCCATGAAGCACACGGCTTTATCTGGATCTGGTGGGGCGAACACCCCCCCGCCGATCTCCAAGCCCCTGAGTTTTTCGATGACCTGGAGGGAATGGTCTATGGACAGTCCATAGACCCGTGGGATGCGCACTATTCGCGAGTGATCGAAAACCAGCTTGACGTTGTACATCTGCCCTTCGTGCATTACAACACCATCGGGCGGGGATGCCGTACCCTGGTTGAAGGGCCGGGTGTTGAATGGATTCATCCCAATAAATTCCACGTGTACGTATTTAACAAAGCTGACGATGGCAACCCACCCCGTAAACCCGATGAAGTGCCCGTGCCCCCCACCGATCGGGATTTCAAACTGGAATTCATTTTTCCCAACCTGTGGGAAAATCACATTTCAAAAGATGTGCGCGTCTCGGCGGCCTTCGTACCCGTTGACGAATCCCACACCTTGCTTTACCTGCGCTTTTATCAGAAATTTATGGCAGTTCCCGTGCTGGGGAAATGGATCGCACAATTGGCAATGCCCTTTAATGTGCGAGTAGCCCACCAGGATCGCCGGGTAGTCAACACCCAGGAACCCAAAGCCTCGGCCCTGCGCGGCGGCGAGAAGTTGATCCAGGGGGATTATCCCATCATCGAATATCGCAGGCGGCGGCAGGCATTGATGGACGCGGCAACCCAATCCGAGGAAGATGCACAATAACGGCTGGCCATTCACCAGCGGTTGAATGAAAATTTACGGCCTAAAGGCAGTTAAAGGGGGTGTTTTTGCGGGTGGGGTATCGCCCGCAAAAACACCCCCTTTATCTTACCGCTTTAGCGGCTTATTTTCAGTGATCATTGCCAGCCTGTTTCTCATTAGATTCCAACAGTATGTGAAGCTATTTGCTTTTGACTGTGCCACCGTGATAGTCTAATCGATAAATGTCTTGCCCTTGATAGCATATCCTCTCGATACCCGTAAATCGTTCAAAGGTTCCCTGGCTTTCATCCCGATATTCAAAATCTCCTTCTTTCAGATAACGCGGCCCGCGAAATGGCCTATCTTCCGTGACTTGATTCATAGCCCTCTGCAAAAACTGATAAACCTGACTGGCGGGCACAATCTCATTGAAGACAAGTCCATAATAATTCATCGCCCATATAACTTTGTCATCCTGCCACACAACTTCTTCCCCGACAAAGGGATTCCAGCCAAAATATCTATCCCGGTATTTGAAATTACCCTCCTGAAAGGTGATTTCTTTACAACCATCCGTTAAGATTCCTTCATCGCCTTCTCCTCCACTTGCGTAAGCACTCACCTTAGCCTTGACAATGAATTGTTCGAATTTCAATGCCTTCCTCCTAATATTCAGCGTATCTAACCTGGCGATCTCACAGGTGATCGCTTATTATCGAAGAATTCTTTGCGGGACTGAAATTCCGTAGCCCACACAAAATCGCATCCCAAACGCGCAGCAGCTTCCTGGTCGCTCTTCATATCCCCCACAAAAAGGACTTCCTGGGGCGTGAGATGCCAGCGTGCCAACAAACGTTCCAGCATCAGCGTGCCCGGTTTGCGACAGAGACACCCTGCATCCACCTTATGTGGGCAAAGCTGAATCGCTCCTGGAGGCGGCTCACACCCAAATGCCGCGCGCACCATATCCTCCAACAGCCGCAGCGCCATCACCTCGGACAAAAATCCGTAACCCACTCCGGCCTGGTTGCTGGCAATGCCGAATGCTGTCTTCCCGGCAGCGGGGTCGCCCCAAGCCATTGTGCTTAACACCTCCCGCACATTAGGCAAAAGTTCCCACTCACCTGGCCGGTTAGGACATGGCTGCCCCGGTATTGTACTGCGGCGCAATGTCCCATCTGCATCAAAAATGATCAGAGCATACTTGCGCATTTTTATAAAGATAACCTATCGTGACACACTTCAATTGCGCGGTTCTTTCGCGCACCTTTTACACGCGAAAAAACCGCATTTGTTTCTCTACCCCACTGGCGTCAACCATCCGTGACGGTCCACAATTTCTCCAGACGCAATTCCAAAGAACTGCACCTGTAGCTGTTCCGTGATCGGGCCGCGACGCCCACTCCCAATCGTGACCCCGTCAATTGAGCGAATTGGCGTAACCTCTGCCGCCGTGCCGGTGAAAAAGACTTCATCTGCCATATACAACATCTCGCGCGGCATCATCTCTTCTTTCACTTCATGCCCCAAATCCCGGGCTAATGTCATCACACACTGGCGGGTGACACCCTGCAACACCGACGCATACAGGGGCGGCGTATAAATCACACCATCCCGCACAACAAAGACATTTTCACCACTTCCCTCACTGACAAAGTTATTGATATCGAGCGCGATCCCCTCCGCATACCCATGATCGGCTGCCTCCATTGCAATAAATTGCGAATTGATGTATTGCCCACCGATCTTGGCAACCGCCGGGAACGTGCCAGGAGCCATACGTCGCCATGAACTGATGCCAACATCTACCCCTTGTTCAATAGCCTCTACGCCTAAATATCGTCCCCAATCAGTGGTCATAATCGCCACCTCCACCCGGTAAGGCCGGGGATCCAATTTAAACCCATCTGCTCCCCGGAACACCAGGGGACGAATATAACACGATTGATGTTTATTGGCCCGCACAGTATCTCTAATCGCTCGTGCAATCTCTTCCTGAGTATAGCCAACCTCCATCCGGTAGACCTTGCAGGACGTAAACAGTCGTTTGACGTGCGCATCCAGGCAAAAAACCGAAGGTTCGCCGTTTACGTCATACGCCCGTATCCCCTCAAAGACACTGGAGCCATAATGCAGGGCGTGCGCCCCCACATGCACCGTTGCCGCATCCCACGGCACCAACTTCCCATTAAACCATATAAATTCACTTTTATCGAACGCCATACTATTTCTCCTTTTTTCAATAATTTGTAGGTAGACGGTAGACAATGAACGTTAACAGAGATTCCCGTCTACCGTTTACTGTCTACCGTTTACTGTCTACCGTCTACTGTCTACCGTCTACTTCAAAATTGCCCCTTCACTGGCCGATGCAACCATCCGTGCGTAGCGTGCCAGCCAACCATGTTGGATTTTCGGCGTATAGGGCGTCCAATCCTCACGCCGCCTGGCTATCTCATTTTCGGAAACATGGAGTGTGAGAAGCCGGTTGGGAATGTCAATCTCAATCTCGTCACCCTCCTCAATCAGGCCAATCAGGCCTCCGCTCGCCGCCTCCGGTGACACATGTCCCAATGCCGCGCCCCGCGTCGCGCCGGAGAAACGCCCATCGGTAATCAGAGCAACTTTTTCATCCAGTCCCATCCCTGATAACACCGAAGTGGGCATCAGCATCTCACGCATCCCCGGACCACCGCGCGGGCCTTCATAACGGATGACTACCACGTCCCCCGCCATGACTCCACCACCGAGGACCGCCTTCAATGCAGCCTCCTCACCATCAAAGACTCGAGCGGGGCCACGGTGATGTTGCATCTCCTTGCTTACCGCCGCGGCCTTAACCACCGCACCCTCGGGAGCCAGATTGCCGCGCAGAATGGCAATCCCACCTTCCTGGCTGTAGGGATCGTCCGCCGAACGCAAGACCAGTGTACACCGCCGCGCCGTGGCGATATTCTCACCGACGGACTTGCCCGTAACCGTAGGGAGATCATCGTGGATGATACCTTTACCGTTCAATTCCGCCATCACTGCCGGGATACCGCCCGCTTCATCCAAATCCTGGATGTGGTGCGGTCCGGCAGGGCTAAGCTTGATAAGGTAAGGCGTGCGCTTGCTGATTTCATCAAAGACGGACAATGGCAGATCGAGACCCGCGTCGTGGGCAATGGCAGGCAGGTGCAACACCGTATTCGTCGAACCGCCAAGCGCCATATCCACAGCGATAGCATTTTCAAAAGCAGCCCGGGTCATAATATCACGGGGGCAGAGATTCACCTCCAACAGAGATAGGATTTGCATCCCGGCCTGCTTTGCCAACCGTAACCGCGCCCCGGTAACGGCGGGAATCGTCCCATTGCCGGGCAAGCCCATACCTAGAGCCTCAGTCAAACAATTCATCGTGTTCGCGGTAAACATTCCCGCGCACGAGCCACAGCCAGGGCAGGCTGCCATTTCCAACGCGCACAGTTCCTCATCATCCAGTTGACCTGTCTTATATTTACCAACAGCCTCAAACAGCGTCTTGAGATCAATATCCTCCCCCTGATAACGGCCAGCCAACATGGGCCCACCGCTGACAAAGATGGCGGGGATATTAAGTCGCCCGGCAGCCATCAACATTCCTGGTATAATCTTGTCACAGTTAGGAATAAAAACCAGGCCATCGAAAGCGTGACCTGTGACCATGGATTCCACCGAATCGGCGATCAACTCGCGGCTTGGTAGAGAATAGTTCATCCCACTGTGCCCCATCGCAATGCCATCACACACACCGATAACATTGAACTCCAACGGTGTCCCCCCGGCCATCCGCACCCCGGCCTTCACTGCCTGGGCGATCTTATCCAGGTGTACATGCCCCGGCACAATCTCATTAAATGCGTTCACGACCCCAATCAGCGGGCGATCCAACTCCTCCGGCGTCAACCCTGTCGCATAAAACAAACTGCGGTGCGGGGCGCGCTCAAATCCTTTCTTGGCTGCGTCACTACGCATAGCTCTCCTCCTCAAAAATATTTCAAACTACGAAATTTATCCGTGTAAATCTGCGGGTTATAACTTTCCGACGACCACAGTCCCCATTTCTTCAGTGTTGACCAGTTTCGCACCCTCAGTGTAAATATCCTTTGTACGATACCCGGCTTCCAATGTATCTGCCACAGCCTTCTCCACCGCATTAGCCTCTTCGCCCAGCCCCAAGGAATAGCGCAGCAACAATCCTACACTCAAGATCGTCGCCAACGGATTAGCGATACCCATGCCAGTAATATCGGGGGCACTGCCGTGAATGGGTTCGTAGAGGCCCGCTTTTCCTTCTCCTAGCGATGCCGAGGCCAACATTCCCATTGAACCGGCCAACTGTGAGGCCTCGTCGGTGAGAATATCACCGAACATATTACCGGTGAGGATGATATCGAAGTCACTGGGGCGGCGCATCAGGTGCATAGCGGCAGCATCCACGAGCATATGATCAAGTTCTACGTCGGGATAGTCACCGGCGACTTTGACCACGGTTTTGCGCCATAGGCGTGAGCAGGCCAGTACATTAGCTTTGTCCACCGACGTGACTTTGTTGCGCCGGAGCCGTGCCAATTCAAAGGCCCTGCGCGCGATGCGTTCGATCTCGGGGGCAGAGTAGACCATGGTATCGTAGGCACTGAGGTCTTCACCGGTAGCTTCTTTACGCTCACCGAAATAAATACCACCGGTCAACTCGCGTACAACCACCAAATCCACACCCTCCAGCCGTTCCGGGCGCAGAGGGGAAGCGTCGCGTAGTTGTGGAAAAATCTGCACCGGGCGCAAGTTGGCATAAAGCCCTAGTTCCTTGCGGATGGCGAGCAGACCTTGCTCAGGGCGCACTTTCGCCGATGGATCAGACCACTTCGGTCCGCCCACTGCGCCCATCAACACCGCATCAGCTTGCCTGCAGGCGTCGAGCGTGACGGCAGGCAGCGGTTCGCCCGTTGCATCAATCGCGCAGCCACCGATAAGGTAATTCTCGAACGTGAACATGTGGCCATATTTCTCCGCCACGGCCTTCAAAACCTTGACACCCTCGGCAACGACTTCCACGCCGATGCCATCTCCGGGTATGGTAACGATGTTTGCTTGCATGTATTTTCCTCCGTCAATCGGTGCATTGCACTTTCCGAAGTGCGATACACCTGTCTTCTGAGCTCTCTTATAGTACGTTCAACTCTACCACTTCCGCCCCCGGCGCAATCAACCACACAAAATCCCGCATATCCTCCAGGTGCTGCTGTACCATCTCCGGCACAATACCCTCTGGCGCGTAGACAGTGAAAAGCACACTGCGCGTGTTGGCTGTGACTTGGGTGCGCCGATCAGGGCCATAGATGATGCTGGATAACACACCTCCAGCATCCGCGATGTACATATCACCATGTTTAAGTGTTTGTGCTTCGCCGTTCATCATCACATAACTTTCACTGCCGTCCGCCACATTGATACTGATGGGTGGCTGCACAATATCCCAATCGTGAACTGCCGTCAGTAGGAAATTCTTAAGTTCCCCCATAAACATCGTCTCTACCAACGCAGCAACGCTGGGAATAGGTTTCTCCTTAAGTACGACGGATTCGAGTTGCAGTTGGACATGATAGGTTTTCTTGAATTGTTTGTAGTACGCAGTGTATGCCCGGAGTTCCGGCAGCGCCCTAATGTCGGCACGGGTCTGACCCGCAAAACGCGCTCGCAGTTCGGCCTCCAGTGCAATCTTTCGTACTTCCAATGCCGGACATGTCGCCGGATTCGTCACATTCTTCATCACCAAGATGCCAATAGCAGCATTGGAATAGGCAGATTTCCAAGTTTCGGTTAATATGAGCATATTTATCGGTAGATGCGGATATAGACATTTGCGTCTACCATTTTCCTCCCTTCAATATATCGCCGCGATGTACGCCATCCTTATCCACATTGCGCAGAAGAATACCGACATTGTCGCCAACGTTGGCACGCGACACCGTTTTGTGAAACATTTCGACTCCTTCTACAACCGTCTGCATAATACCATCTACACTATGAATCTCAATCGCATCTCCCACAGCAATTGTGCCGGATTCCACACGCCCGGTGACGACTGTGCCGCGTCCTTTGATAGTGAACACATCCTCCACTGTCATTCGAAAAGCCCCATCGGAGGAAATGGATGAAACGGGACCTGAGGAACGGATGAAACCAGAGCCATCCACCGCAGGTGATTGCACATCCGGTACTCCTCCTGTTTCTGACCAGGTACATCCACAGGAGGTACACCGGTAAACCTCAACACCGGCCTGCTGGCTACGAGCGCGAATGGCCCTTAACAATGGCAGCGTGAGCAACGAGTCGGCGATCACCAGGCCAATAATGAGCGGCACCAGGTTTTCCATAGTACCTAGGAGAATGATGAATACAACCGCCGCATCAATTACCGCCATCAGCAACAACCAAATCCAAACCGGTTTGGGTTTGGTGATAACAATATCATAGCCATAACATTGGGGGCATTGCGTTTGCATTTCAACCTACCTTATCAATATAATTGTGGCTAATGAACTTTAAGAAATTATTTCGGTAACGCGCTCCGCCGGGGCGTCAACGCCCCGGCTACATCAACCACGCCCCCTGAAGGG
>JAFGFI010000374.1 GCA_016931185.1 Anaerolineae bacterium | reverse complement strand
CCGGTGATCAACTGCCCCGGCGACTGTTTGTCTATGCCGACGCGCCACGAGTCGCCAAAAGCGAGCAGCGCCAGGAGAAAGACGATCTGCCCGGCGACGATGAGGATGGCCCCAGCCCATTTGAGCGGCGTGAAATCCAGCAGCAGCGCCGCAAACGGCCCAGGGAAGAGCCGGGCGCCGTCAGGCTGAGTGTACAGGAATATCTCCATAAGCCACGCCCCCAGCGCGAACAGGAACGACACTTCCACCGCGCGCTGCATACCGCGTTTGGCAATGCCCAGAGTAAAGACCCGGATATTCCGGCAAAAGCGCAGATAGAGTGTCCGCCCCACGAACACGAACACAAAGAAAACCAGGCAAATGAGTTGGAAATAGTTAAAGAACGCCTAGTTCATTTAATCGCCTTTCTCGGACTCTACGAGTCCGCACTGTGTTAGTAGCGAGGTTTTTGCCCAGGTGGTGCGTCGCCATCGTCAGCAGGAGCGCGGCAACGACCGTCCACGCGCTGAGGCCACCCACGGCCAGCCACGTCGCCACAATAATACTCACACCCGCCAGCAATGCACCGAGGACGATGTAGGGTTCGCGGCGCAGGCCGCCGAGGGCGTAGCCATCCGAGCGGTAGCCCAACCACACGCGCAGCGGAGAAATAAGCAATGGCAGGACAAAAAGCAGTCCCACCAGGGTAGCGGGCAAGGCTAGTTCGACAATCATCACGCGGTTGAGTGTACCGCCGACCCTACTGAGCGGGCCGCCGGACGCGATAATCAACATCGCAATGTTGAACACCAGCGCAAAGACAATATCCTGGCGGATAACACGCAACACGGCCCGGCCCAACTGGATGACCTGGGGGCGTCCCCGCGCGAATGTACCGGTTACATATTCAAAGTTCATATTGCCTCTTTTACACCTTTACACCATATCCAAGCAGGTCCTCAGCATTCAATGCATAAGCTTCAACTGCTGTGAAGCCCGCTGCACGCAACAATCCAGCCAGTTCATCAGCGGTGTAGAGCTTCAGGGCCGCGCGCCACGGGGCGTAGAGAAGCGCGGCGCCCACGCGCCAACTTGTGGTGACGACCGCGAAACGCCCGCCGGGCTTGAGGACGCGATAGGCTTCGCGCAAGGCCTTGACCGGCTCCGGGAGGAAGACAAGGGCGTTGGCGTTGGTGACGGCATCAAAGGTCGCGTCGGGCCAGGGTAATGCGGCGGCGTCGCCCTGCCGCACATCCAGGCGACCTTGCGCGACGGCCTGCGCGTTATTTTCCCGCGTCAATGCGACCATATCCGCACTGTAATCCAGGCCCGCCGCTCGTTCCACCGTCTGCAACGCCTGGTGCAACAGTGTTCCCCCGCCACAGCAAACGTCGAGTAATGTATCGGCGGATGTCAGCCGCAGTTTGTCCAATGCGTGGCGGAAGGACTTATAATGCGCTTTAGGGTCGCGGTACAAGCGGCGACCCAGCCAACCGAAGGGTTTGCGGGCCGTGGCGTCTATGAAGCGGTGATGCCATTGGCTTTCGTTTAGCAAGACTGCGACACCAGCGGTGATGAGACCGCTGCCGAGTAATAAGCGTTTGAGTTTCATCAGTTCCCTCCACATGTGCGCTCGACAAAGCGCGGCGGCCAAGCCGGCGGCATGGTGGCTTGGCGTTGGATGCGGAAATCACAGCAATCACAGCCCCAGGCCAGTGTCTTGGTGCGCACCAACCCCATTCCCAATGCACTAAATGTCACGTAGTCGGTGTTGCACAGATACGGGGTCAACTCACTCGCCCCCTGGCTGCGCATAAATTTGTCAATGCCGCACTCGGTATAGGTCAAACCGACGTCAAACGTCTGCCCGTCGCCTGTACTGATCTCGAACACCCAATCACCGGGATAGCGGCGCGCCTGTGACGCCTGCCCACGGGCCTGCATTTTTTGAACGCGCGCTGGAGAAAACTTAGATCTCCCGATCCAACGCCTTACAAAGGCCGGTATCCGTTTCAACCGACGTTCTAAGGCCAGATGGCTTAATTCGCCAGCTTCCTCGACCGTTCCACCATACGCTTGCAGGGCGCGATACAAGGCCAACCCGTAACCGGCCTGCACCAGGTTGTTGGTCAGCGGATTCTCTTTTCCGCCAATGTAGGGAAACTGAGGCAGCAAGGCCTCATATTCCGCCAATACGTTCTGATGCAATTTGAGGGCCGTCTCTTTTCCATAGCGTGCTACCAACTCAGGATGCATCAACTTTGCGAAACCATCCAATTCCTTGAGCAATTTAGCCTTTTGTAACACGTAGTACGAGGTCTTCTCCATAGGTTTACCTCCTAATAGCTTTAAGATTACATCGCGCCGATACCGGTGTGCGCAGTGCAAAGCCAGTGGGCCGGGGTCGCCCTGATGCGCTCGGCAGAGGCGACGGTCTGCGCATGCTTCATGCTAAACGGGCGATAAAAGGGATGTAACTGCCCATTTTGTAAAATTACAGCGTCCCCGGTAAACAGATATTGCCCATCCACCCAATAGCTGGTGTGCCCGATAGTGTGTCCGGGGGTGGCGATAGCCTGGATAGTAATGTTGCCGATGGTAAGGATCTCATTGTCGTCCAGCAGATGATAGGGCCGCTGGATACGCTGATTTTTGTAGAGTTTGGTAAAGCGTCCCACGGTATGGTTAATCAGCGGCTCTTCTTCCCGGCCCAGGTAGAGCTGCGCCTGGTCAAACAATCCTAACCCACCAATGTGGTCTACATCCGAATGGGTGAGGAAGACAGCGTCCATCTGGTCGGGGTGCAAGCCGGCGCGGGCGAATTCGGCAACGAGTTGTGGGTCGTCGTAGCCGGTGTCTATGCAGATATACGTCTGGCCGTCGGTATAGACATAGAGATTAGCATCGCGGCTTTGGATAACGTAAAGGGTGGCGGAGACTTTGTGGGTCTTTTCGGGATAGAAAAAGGCCGCGTACAGGGAACGTGGCTTGGGAAAAATGGCGTTGACTTCCTTTGCGTAAGCTTCATACTCCGCGCCAAAGGCCCGGTACATCGTGGCCTCTTCGCGCTTGAGTAAGAGGCGGAGGATGAGGTACATAGAGAGTACCAGCGGCATCAAGATGATGGAACGCGAGATGATGAAACCCCCACTAAAAACCATGAAAATGCCTGCGTAGATGGGATGGCGAACCAGGCCGTATATCCCCTTATCTGCCAGTGTGCCTTGCCGGATGTAATCATCCACACGCTTGCCGGCGGCAATCCACAGCCATAGACCCGCACCGGCACATACTGCGCCGAATACATAGAATAAAAAGGGCGCAAAAGTCAGCGTAAATAACGCCCGGTAACGATAGGCCACGAATCTCACCGGCAGGCAAAGGATCAGGCTGATAATGACAAAGGTCGGGCCGATGCCCCAGAATGACACAGGTGTTTTCTTCATTTTAGTTTGATATTTTCATCCACTTTTTGGTTTTGGAGATAATAACGGAAATCGCATATATCATCCCCATACCCTATGGTTTTGGTCCTGATTAATTTAATCCTGGTCATATACGATACTGTAACATAATCCGTATTACAAAAGACGGGGCAAATCTCGGGTGCGCCTTGTTCCTTTAACCAAATCATCAGCCCGCATTGCGTGCAATCAAAAACCATAAAGCCCTCTTTTTCTGGGAACCTGCCCGACCAACCATTTTCTTCTGTCGTGTTCATTTTTTCCAACATTTTGTTGACCAAAAACCGGGGCCATTTATGCATTGTCCCCATAAAAAACCTCATGGCACCAGAATGTTCAAGCTCTTGTTTACACTGCTCACTAACAATAGCATCCAGTATTTCAAAAGCGCTTTCCTTATTATAGCCGAATTCACCTAACAGTGTTCTGTATTGAGAAAGCGCAAAGGGGCCTCTGTGAAAATTGGTGTTGTTTTGTGATTGTTCAAACACCGGCACATCGGGTAATAGTTTTTCAAATTCTTCCAGTGAACTTGCATAGTAATGCTCATAATTCTGCCATCCGATTTTCTCTGCGGTCAATGGACGGCACCACTGCATATAATCGAGCCAATTTTTTCGCTGTTTGTTGTGCATCTTGTTCACTTTACTATTTCCTTTAGGGACATTAGTTCAAGAGACAGGCTTTCGGTCATTTCCATTTGGATAGTTAAGGCACGGTCTTCACCGACAATCTGGGCCAGCGCCGCGAACATCGCCGCGTTCTGGATGCGCGACTCGAGAAAACCTTGATGGGTGAGTCCGTGCTCGCGGGCGACAACATAATCGTGCTGCATCAAGCGTTTGCGTGTCCCCCGCAGGGCCAGGACAAAGCGAGCCATGCCTAACAATCCCAATTGTTGACGCATAGCAGCCATCGAACGCTTGCGTATCATCTTGATTGTCTCTGGGGGGATGAGTTCAGCCGTTTGGGTTAATGAACAACCATAGTTTTTTAAGTCTTGGACTTGCACTATTTCACCCCATACCCTATCTGGTACATCCCGTCAGGCGAATAAACTTCCACATCGCTAAAACCGGCCTCGCGGAGCATAGCAGTGAGTTCGTCGTCGGTGTAGAGCGTCATCATAGGGCTCCACAGTCCGAAAAAAATCTCCACCAGTTTGTGTTTGACGGCGGTAATGAGGGCGAAACGTCCACCGGGTTTGAGAACGCGATAGACTTCATGGAAGACTTTGACGGGGGCAGGCAAGAAGAAGAGAGCATTGGCGTTGGCAACGACATCGAAGGTGGCATCGGCCCAGGGCAAAGCGCCCGCGTCGCCCTGGCGCACATCGAGGTATTTTTCGGCGACAGCCTGGGGATTGTTCTCCTGCGTCAGGATTACCATGTCGGCGCTATGGTCGAGACCGGCTGCGTAGTGAACGATGCGCAATGCGCGTGTCAGCAATCCACCACCCCCACAACAGATATCGAGGAAGTGTTCATCAGGTTGGAGGGCGAGTTTATCCAGCAGGTAAGCAAAAGAGCGGTAATGCCCTTTAGGATCTTTGTAGAATCGTCGCCCAGCCCGACCAGCAGGTTTGCGAGCGGTGACGTCTACAAATTGACGATGCCATTTGCTCTCTTTCAGTAAAACGGCCATACCAGCGGTGATAAGTACACCGCCAATCAACCAATGTTGGATTTTCATAAAATTCTGTCTCCTAATATTAGAAATCGTTTATATCTCTACTGACCCTAACTCATCAAGCGTCAGAATAGTAGTCGCAGGCGACAAACGGATCAACTCACTTGTAAAAAGATCAAGATCGGCCGCGGGCAACGGCTCGGAGGGACGATAACGTTGCAACGGGCAATCTTTTACCATGCATGGTTTCAGAAATCCGGCGCGGTAATGATGTGGGATAACTTTGGACGCGCCTAAAGCAGCGGCATACGCCGCCGCGTGCTTTTCATCGCCGGTATGAACGCCAACCAGGGCAATGTCCGGTGCAAATTGCCGTCCGATAGCATCCACATCCACCGGGTCGCCATCCTCTTCACCTTCAAAAACAAAGTGTAGCACGCGCATACCATCCACTTCTACACCAAAAGAGGTTAATGGCAAATAGAGAATTTCGTCCGCTACTTGCCTAAAAGCCATCAGGAAATCCAACACCGGCTTTACATCGAATTCTTGAAACAATGTGTAGAGCGAAGTTTGCATTGGTGGAGAGCGAAAAGCGAAAAAACGTACACCTTGAACCTCTACTTGATCGTCCCAGATAACAGGGAACAGACGGTGTTGGGTCTCCGGAACCAACTCACGCAGCGCGCGGCACAGTTGAGGGATCGCGATAACCAGGGCGGGCGAGCCATCACGGATCAGCGCGGGCACATCATTAAAATGATCTGGATGCCCGTGCGACACACACACCATATCGGGAAAAGGATAAGGCACTTGATGCTGCTCCTGGTAGTAGTCCAGGTACGGATCAAACAAAATGCGCGTCTGACGCGCAGTGATTAGCTCAAAACAAGAACGCCCCAACCACGTCAATTGCATTATAAAAAGTACCTCCCTTGAAAATCGCAAATTCCAAATTACAGATATAGAAGGTATTTTTGCGGGCAGTACCCCGCCCGCAAAAATACCCTCTATCCCACTAAAATATCACCAATCCCACGCGATAAGCCACAAATCCCGCCAGGAGTGCGCCCACAGTATAATAGATCGTGGCTCCCAACGTCCACTTCCAGGAGCGGCTTTCGCTGTAAATCGCGCCCAGCGTGCCCAGGCAGGGGACAGAGAAGAAGGCGGCGAAGACGAAAGCCAACGCGCTGGCCGGGGAGACAGAGGCTTGAATAGCAGTGGCAATAGCGGTATGTTCGACAGCTTCCGCCCCCAGAACCAAGCCCGTGAGCGAACTGGTGCCCGCCCCGGATGAAATGCCGTACAACACGCCCAATGTCGCCAGTGCGGCCTCTTTGGACGCCATCGAGGCGATGAGGGCCACCATTAGCCGCCAGTCCATCCCCATCAACTTGCCGGCCGGCTCCATCCAACGGCCCAGCGTGCCCAGGATGCTGGTCTCAATGTTCCCATAGGGCAAATAAGACAAGGCCCAAATCACAACCGATGCCCCCGCCACCAATGTCATCCCCCGGGTGATGAAGGATTTGGTATGGCCCCAGGTAAAGCTCCAAATCGTCTTCCAGTTGGGTTTGTGATAAGGGGGTAATTCCATAATTAGCCCACCGGGTTCTTCTTTGATAATGAAGCGTTTGAACAAAAAGCCGGTAAAGATAAGCCAGACGATGAGTGTGAGTAGCAACGCGACGGTGACAAGCGGCGCGCCCGCGCCAAAGAAAAGCGTGCCAAAAAAGCCTGTGACGCCCCACACGGCAAGGCACGGCACAATGGGGGCCATGAGCATAGTCATAATACGCTGCTGCCAGGAATCCACTACGCGGCTGCCCAACACGCCCGCAACATTGCAGCCCAGGCTGGTCACCATCGGCAAAAAGCTCTTGCCGTGCAAGCCGATGCGCGTCATAAAGCGGTCGCCGATAAAGGCCACCCGCGCCAGGTAGCCGATATCCTCAACAATACCGATCACCAGGAACATACCGAACAAAAAGCCGAGAAAGGCCAAGGCCATGCCGATGCCCGGTATCAGGCCGTCGGCCAACATCGCGCTTAACCAGGCAGGCGCCCCCGCAAACCCTTGGCGTATAGCCGCAATGACGGCGGGCAAGCCCCCCATTGCCGCCCCCATAACCGGCATCGCAATCACCATCGCCCCCGCAAACGCGGCAAGCGTAATACCTATAGCCAGGGGAATTCCCCAAATCGGGTGCGTGGCGATCTTGTCGAATTTGCCCCGGCGTATCTCAGCGCTACCCGCTGCTGATTGATTCACCGCCCCACGGGTCATTTGCTGAATCCAGGTATAGCGCGCGCTGGCCAGGGTTAAAGCCCCATCGCCATTCTGCCCAATGAGCTTTTCTAGATCGCGCCATTGACCTGGAGATAAGCTTTGCTGTATCAATGACTTGATAGCTGTATCACCCTCCAGCAACTTGAGTGCTACCCAATCTTGCGGATAAGCGGTAGGAACATGCATCGCAATCAAATCCTTGACCCGCGCCAACACCTGCCGTTCATCAGCACTCACACCGGGTATATTAGGAACATACTCGTGGTGATCGCTAACCAGGCGATGAATCGTCTCGATCAACTCAGACACACCCCGCTTTTTAGCCGCAACCATGGGCACTACGGGCACACCCATACGCTGTTCCAGCGTTTGAATATCAATGTTACGCCCCTCCTGCTCAGCAACGTCCATCATATTGAGCGCCACAATCACCGGGGCAGGTAAAGGCAGTACCTCGGCCAGCAAGTACATCGTACGCTCCAACTGTGCCGCGTCGACGAGTACAACGACTGCATCGGGGTGTTCCTCAATGATGAAATCACGCGAGATCGTTTCCTCCAATGAATTGGCGGTCAAACTGTAAGTGCCTGGCAGATCTACAACGTGATAGGTAGTACCCTGGTAAATATAAGTACCCGATTTCTGCTCAACTGTCTTGCCCGGCCAATTACCAACATGTTGCTTGGCCCCCGTGAGTTGGTTAAATACCGTGGATTTGCCCGTATTGGGCTGCCCGGCCAGGGCAATAGTGAATACATTTTGGCCGGACATTCTTGAAAACTGCACTGTCATACTCCCCTCCTTGCTACCTGAATCTTAGCCGCCTCGCCGCGCCCCAGCGCCACCTGTGTATCACGCAAGTACACAAGCACTGGCCCACGTCCAAAGTTCTGCACCATCGTCACCGGCGTATCGAGTGTAAAGCCCATCGCCGATGCACGGCTGATGAAACGCCGATCACCGTTCAGACCACAAATGATGGCCTCCTGACCATTTCCCAATGAATTTAGAATAGACATGAACTTTCTCCTCAACGAACTGAAAATATAAACATTACCTTCTGATATCCTTAGTTACTACCATTAAAAGGTAAACAATAACTTATAACCTATAAATATTAAGGTTGACCTAAATAATACACTACATCCTACTACTTGTCAAGGATTTATAAGGTACACCTAAAAATAACTCACGTCACAGAGCCGGTCAGGTCCTATAGTAGCAACCTTGACATGGCTCGATCTGTAGCTACAATGGCGTTGATTATCATTGGAAAGGCAACAGTGGATGACCTATCACAATACAAAGACCACCAAGCCCGTGATTGCCGTCATTGACGGCATGGGCGGGGGGATCGGCGTGCAGATCGTCACGCAGTTACGGCAAGAATTTCCGTTAGACATCGAGATCATAGCGTTAGGCACAAACGCCATCGCCACCCAAAAAATGATGCAAGCTCGGGCCAGTCGGGGAGCGAGCGGAGAGAATGCCATTCGCGTTTCGATTAACGAGGCCGATTTTATCCTGGCGCCTATCGGCGTCGTGATTCCCAATTCGATGATGGGCGAGATCACACCGGACATCGCCATCGCCGTTGCCGGCGCGCGGGGGCGCAAATTGCTGTTACCCATCAACCAACCCCACTTTGAACTCGTGGGCATTGAGTGGCAGGCGCTTACCAAACAAATCGGCGTGGCTATTGACCTCATTCAGCAGTCGCTTGCCCAGGTGAATTGACAATTCGGTCATTTATGTTATAGTTGCCCCTGTTGGCATGAAGCTAACTTTCAGGTGTAATGAAAACGCCATCCGCCGGTCTGAAGGCCGGAGATGGCGTTTTTTTATGGTATCAGGTAAGGAGTAGCAATGTGTGAGTCCAAAGTCTACATAGTGGATGAGGCCGGCGCGCACCAGGTTATGGACAATGTAACCCAGATCCAGCGCGAGAACGGTGTGTATCTCCTGGTTAATCTGTTAGGCGAGCAAAAACTCATTCGCGGGCAGGTCACGCGGATAAACTTATTGGATCACACCGTCTATCTGGAACGTATTCCAGAAACTAGAACGTATTCCAGAGACAGCCTTGCCCCATCATAACCTGAAGTGATAGAGTTTGAGGTATACGTTTAGTTTTGTGAGCAAACGGTGCCATTGACAGCAGCAAAGCGGCTAATGAACTTTAAGAAATTATTTCGGTAACGCGCTCCGCCGGGGCGTCAACGCCCCGGCTACATCAACCACGCCCCCTGAAGGG
>JAFGFI010000373.1 GCA_016931185.1 Anaerolineae bacterium | reverse complement strand
AGATTCAGACTTTGGACACACGATGCCTGCCGGATTGCGTGCTCAGGCCGGAAACTTAGTGCATATTGACTTTGGTATTTCGCGCTATGGGTTTGTCTCCGATCTCCAGCGGACGTGGTATTTACGTAAACCTGGTGAAATGCAAGCTCCCCCTGATGTTCGCCGCGCGTGGGATGCGACTACGGTCGCTTTGGAAGCCGGACGGGCTGCACTCAAACCGGGCGCCAAAGGGTGGGAAGTAGATGCGGCGGCCCGGAGTGCATTAGTAGCACAGGGGTATCCTGAATATATGCATGCCTTTGGGCATCACATTGGGCGCACGGCGCATGATGGCGCGACGGTGTTAGGTCCCCAGTGGGCGCGTTATGGTGATTCTGTCGAACATGTGATTGAGGAAGGCAATATTTTTGCCATTGAACTAGGCGTTACTGTGCCGGGTCGGGGGTATGTGAGCCGCGAGGAAGATGTGGTTGTGACGGATGGGGGTGCGGAGTATTTGGGTACTCCACAAGAGACTATATGGCTGGCTTAACTCAACGGCCCGGAATTTCCGGGCCGTTGTTGTTGAAATGTGCTATGTAGGCCACGATACTTGGTAGGTACATACTGCATCCTGATATGCGTAGCCTTCAACACGGTGTAATTCTCCTCCAGTTAACTCAGCAATCATCCGTTGATCGATTTGGCATGTCTGCGGGTGGGTCTGTGTGACATAATGATAGGGGCAACTGCTAATGTGGATAAGAAATTGTTCTTCCTTTGTCTTTTCCCAACGCGCGACGAAGCCATGACGATTTAGAAATGCAATCACCCCGTGGAGGCGATCTTCATGATTCACGGGCAAGTTTCCCGCTTCTGCTGCTAGACGTTGTGCGGTTTCTGTGAGTACTGAATCTTGTTCAATGGGAGAGAACTGCTTTTCTAGGGTATCTAATAACGCGCATGCAAGTCCGCTGTAATTATTGGGGAAGAGATCGGCGGCTGTTGAAGTCAAACGATAGACATAGCGAGGGCGGCCTGGACTACTGGATCGCCGCACCTCGGGTTCAGTAATAAACCCTTCAGATCGCAAGATCTCTAAATGATGGCGTACTGTTACACTGGTTAATTTTAACTCTCGGCTGAGTTCCTGAACCGTGACTTCCTTCCGACGCTTTAGAATTTCCAATATTTGCTGTCGCGTATCCTGCATAGCGTTTTTTTGCTCCCCTTTTCCATCGGGTCTTGTTTCTATTAAACAGAACAATATATGATTAAATTCATTGTAACACTTCAAGCTGGTTTTGTCAAATAGATATAGATTTTTTAACGCGGAAAATCCTGGTATTTCATTAGGATTGTGCTATAATTTCTTTGATTTGTGGATGGAGGTAAAAGCGTGTACGACGTAACAAAAACGTATTTGGATACTCATGAAGCTCAATTGACGGTAATTTTTGATGACAAAACGGTGCAAGACGAGATGCGTATTGCAGCGCGTGGTATTTCTCGCAAGACAAATATTCCTGGCTTTCGTAAAGGGAAAGCTCCTTATGCGATAGTTTTGCGTTATTTTGGGGAAGAGGCGATTCTTCAAGAGGCCACTGAGAAAATGTTGGATAAATTTTATCCGGAAATTGTCGATCAGGTAGAGGTCGAACCTTACGGCCCTGGGCGATTGGAGGATGTGCAGGTCAATCCATTGACATTCAAAATCCGAGTGCCTATGCAACCTACGGTTGAATTAGGCGATTACAGAAGCCTGCGCCTGCCGTGGGCGGAACCCGAAGTTACCGAAGAGGAATTATCTGCTGCGTTGGAGCAAGTCCGTGATGAACACGTGGTGTTAGAGCCTGCCGAGCGCGCGGCTCAATTAGATGACGAAGTGTATGTAGATGTTATTGGGCTGTTGGATGATGAAGAATTGATTAACGAGGAAAATGCCCAGGTTGTTTTGACGGAAGAGCGCATCTTTATTACACCTGGTTTTATTGAAGAATTAGTAGGAATGCAAGCCGGCGATGAACGCACCTTTACACTCGCTTTGTCCGAGGAAGAAGAAGAACCTGAGCTACGTGGAGCAATGGTATCCTTTACGGTGAAGATGCGTGATGTTTTTGAGCGGGTTTTACCTGAGTTGGATGATGCTCTCGCCAGCACGGCAGGAAATTTTGAAACTCTCGAAGAACTTGAGTTGGATTTGTCAAGGCGGATACTTGAACATAAATCCGGACATGCCAAGGATGATTATAGTAATGCGTTGGTGCAAGCTCTGATCGCGCAGGCGGATGTGCATTATCCGCCAATGATGTTGGAAGAAGAAATTGAGGATATGATTAAACAAACAGATGAACACTTTCAACATGAGCATAAAATCTCTCTAGAAGATGCCTTACGTCTCCAGGGACAGACGATGGAACAACATCGTGCTACTTTGCAACCTCATGCCGATCAACGTTTGAAACGTTTGCTTGTGCTTACTAAATTTGCCCAACAGGAAGCCATTGACGTCAACGATGATGAAGTGGTTCTAGAGTATTCTAATCTATTTAACACTGTTGGATTGCCCGATGAATTAAAATCACAACGTCTCGATCTCAACTCCCAATTGGGGCAAGCCTTGCGAGTTTCTCTTCACACCCGGAAGGTTATGGAACGGTTGATGCAAATTGGCCGGGGGGAGATTGCCGAAGTTGTTGAAGAGGATGCTAAGGCCGATGATGCAACTCAGGCAATTGAGGACACTGAACTTGGAACGGTGCAACCTGCAATGGGCGTATCTGACGAATCACCTGCGCCGGATGTAGAACCAGAAGAGGCCGCGGAGTCTTAAAACCAGGGATATTTCACGTAAAGCTGCAGAGTTTACAGGGTTTTTTTGACCGCGGTTTTTTTGAAGATTTTAAGAAGGTGCCGGGTTTTTGCGGGTGTGGATATCCGTGAAAACCCGGTTTTAGGGTTTTTGACTTTTAACTATTTATTAGGAGGCTAGAATGGGCGTTATCCCACTTGTGATTGAGAGTACTGGACGTGGTGAGCGTGCTTATGATATTTATTCGCTTTTGCTTAAGGAGCGTATCGTATTTCTGGGCACTCCCATTAACGCCCAAGTTGCCAATCTTATCGTTGCCCAGTTGCTTTTTTTGGATCGCGAGGATTCTGAACGTGAAATATCGTTGTATATTAACTCTCCTGGAGGGGAAATTGCTGCTGGACTGGCTATCTATGATACAATGCAGCTTGTGCAAGCTCCGGTTTCTACGATTGCGGTAGGCATGGCTGCAAGTATGGGCACCGTTTTATTGACGGCGGGAGCTTCGGGACGGCGATATGCACTGCCCCACGCAACTATTCATTTGCACCAACCTTTAGGGGGGGCACAGGGTCAAGCTACGGATATTGAGATTGCCGCCAAGGAAATCTTGCGGAAGCGAGCCTTGCTTAATGAATTACTTCGCAAGCATACCGGTTTGGATGATGAGCAGATCGAGCGATTTACGGATCGGGATTTCTTTATGACCGCCGCAGAAGCTGTAGAGTACGGTATTGTGGACGGTATCCTCGAACCTGTGGAAAAGTCGTGATAAACTGTGCATAATTGTGGATAAGCCGCTTGATTTACGCAGGCGGCTTATTTTATTGAGGGAAGAGTGAGTTCTCTTGAATGAAGATGTCAAATTTCTCACTTGCTTCTACGCTGCTTTGACCTATACTATAGGGTGTAAATTCTAACCCGGGGAGGCGACTGTGGAGCGATCATCTGAATCTATGCCCCTATCGCTGAAACATTTAACGTTTCGTTATCGTATTCGGGAACAGCCCGCGATTCACGAGTTGACGTTCGATTTACAACCTGGTGAGTTGCTGCTGGTCGCTGGTGCCAGTGGTTGTGGTAAAACCACGTTAATGCGTTGTATCAATGGCCTTATTCCGCGCAGTTATCGTGGTGAACTCGAAGGAGATATTTTTCTTTTTGGCCGTGATGCGCGTGGTTTACCTATGTCCGAACTTTCACAGACGGTTGGAACATTATTACAAGATCCAGAGCGTCAAATTGTAGGCAGTTTTGTGCTGAATGAAGTGGCGTTTGGCCTGGAAAATCTGGGCCTGCCACGTGACGAAATCCTCAAACGCGTAGATGAGACCCTGGATTATTTGGGGATCTTACACCTCCGTGATCGAGAAACGTTTGGATTATCCGGAGGTGAGAAGCAGAAGGTTGCATTAGCGGGTGTTCTGGCGATGCAACCGCGTATTCTGTTATTGGATGAACCCCTAGCCAGCCTTGATCCCGCCTCGGCGCAAGAAGCCCTCGCGCTCTTCCGTAAATTGGCGGATGAAGGGGTATCGATTATGTTGGTTGAGCACCGGGTAGAAGATGCCCTGCATATTGGGCCGGACACTGTGCTGTTTATGGATGATGGGGAACAGATTTATTATGGTCCTCCCGACGGGCTAATGGGTATTGTTGATTACCACAAAGTCAAGCTCCCTGCCCCTGTTGTCTTAGAGCGTGCCCGACATGATCCCCCACCAACTTTTTCTCCTCATCTCAAAGCAGTTGCAGGAGAAGAACGCCAACCCCTGGTGGTTTTTGAGGATGTCCATTTCCGTTATGATCGAGTTTTGCCTGATGTATTGCATGGGATAAATTTTACCATTCATAAGGGTGACGTTGTGGCTGTGCTGGGGCCTAACGGGGCCGGGAAAACGACACTGGTCAAGCACGCGCTAGGTTTGCTAAAGCCGACGCAAGGTCAGGTGTTCCTTGAAGCGAAAAGCACGCGGGACATAACGGTCGCGCAAGCGGCGCAGACAATTGGCTACGTTTTTCAAAGTCCGACCCAAATGCTTTTTGCGCCGACGGTTGAGGAGGAATTGTCTTTTGGCCCCCGTAATTTGCGTTATGATGAAGATTGTATCCGTCAGAACGTAGACCGCGCGTTGGATGTTGTCAATATGGCAGGCTACCGGGATTCGCCGCCATTGGCGCTTTCTTTCGGACAGCAAAAGCGAATTAGTATCGCGGCGGTATTGGCAATGCGCTCGCGTATTTTGATGATGGATGAGCCAACGGCGGGTCAGGATTACTGGAACTATGTGGCCTTCATGGATGCGATTCTCCAGATGCCGGGGTTCGACGCGGTTATTTTTATCACCCACGATGTGGATTTGGCCGTAACTTATGCTAACCGTGTGGTGTTGATACATGATGGACGTATTGCGGCACAAGGTCCGCCGGAAGATGTGATGCAAGATTATGAGTTGCTACGCAGTTGCCGGGTTGTGCCCACTTCATTATTGGATCTGAATTTGAAGTATTTACCGCAGACGGGGCGGTTTACGCGCGCGGAGATACTGGCGCATCAAGTAGTCCCATAAGGAGGTGTAGTGAAAATATAAAAGATAGATTGTAGTTCGGTGAGAGATCAGATTGCTCGGAGTTGTTTCTTCATTGTTTTTATTCGTTCAGAAAGGGAGGTAGCTTATGGAAAAGAAGTCTTTATGGTCGTTTGGCACCCGTGAGGTGGTCTATGCTGCGATTGGCGCCGCACTGTATGGCGTTTTCTCTTGGATTACGAATTTTATTGGGTTGCCCGCTGCCGGCAATGTTGCCCTCCGCCCGGCAGTCGCTATCCCGATGTTCTTTGGTGTAGCCTTTGGCCCCATTGTGGGATTTATTTCCGGCCTTGTGGGGAATATCATTGGCGATTTCCTCTCCGGGTGGGGCTTCTGGTGGTATTGGGACCTGGGTAATGGTATTATGGGCTTGATTCCTGGCCTGGTATCTGCCGGTATTACATCGTATAAGAACACCGGCACAATGATCAAAGTGGAGATTTTTGTTGTTTTGGGTGCGGTCATTGGGATGTTGGTTCCTGCTCTGTTGGAAATTCCTTTCTCTGGCATTGATTTTAAGACAGCGATCGGGGGCTATTGGTTCCCGGCTGCGATCACGGACATTATCAACGGGGTGATCCTGGTGCCGATCTTGATGGTGGCCTACGATGCCGTGGCCGCCCGTACTGGACGGTAATATCTGTTTATCATCTTAACGGATTTAACGGATGATGACGATCACAGATTGCACCGAATTTTCCCCCCATTTCGTCCGTTAAATCCGTTGAGATAGCGAACTTTTTCTAATCTCTCATTTCTTATTTTCGAAGAGTTTGCATTAACAGGGTTCATTGTTAATAAATGAAAACAGGTGCATCGTGCTTCGGAAAGTGCAACGCACCGATTTACGGAGGAGCAAACAATGCTCGTTACTTGGAAATATCGCCCACGCAATAGCTTTGTTGAAAAATTCGATCCGCGCGCGCGCTGGTTCTTTTCATTTTTGGTCTTATTTTCTATTATTCAGTTTTGGGATATTCGATTTCTTGTTTTCTTCTTTGCTCTGGTGATGTTGCAATACAAATTAACTCGGCTGACGTGGGCCGAGACGCGACGTGTGTGGACGTTTGTGCTGATTCTGGTGGTGGGAATTATCTCACTCAATGCACTATTTACAGGGCGTGGTGGGCCGGGAGAAGTACTCCAAAGCAACCATATTTTGTGGCGGGTAGAATGGCGGGTATTCGGACTTTCCATTCATCCAACCATTACTGTGGAGCGGCTCTGGTTTGCGGGTTCTCAAATCGTGCGGATGTTATCCATTTCAGTGCTTTTTTTCATCATTCCCTACACAATGGATCCACGGCTTTATGGTGTCACTTTTCATGGGATGGGATTTCCTGAAAAGTTCGCGTTTTCGATGGATCTGGCTTTTCGCTTTGTACCTACCCTGGCACGTGACTTCAATACCACTCTGGATGCGCAACGCGCGCGGGGTTATGAAGTCGAAAAGCTAGATGGGGGGATCTTTGCGCAAATTCGCAAAATGGCTCCCCTTATCGTGCCGGTGACGATGAATGCGATTATCAGTGGCGAGGATATTACCAACGCAATGGATCTGCGGTGTTTTGCTATCCGTGAGCGTACCTGGGTGCATAAATTGACATACAGGCAGCGGGATTATTTATTAATCGGTCTGGGGGCGTTGATTTTCCTGGCTTCTCTAGGCATCACGGTGTTTTTTCATGTGGGGACTTTCTGGGTGCCCGATTGGGCATTGGCTTGGGTAGGATAAGAGATGAGTGATTACGCTGTTCGTGTGTGCCAAAACTTGCAGACGGTACGCGCGCGTATTGCAGAGGCTGCGTTACGCGCCGGGCGCGCGCCCGAGACGGTACGCCTGGTCGCGGTGAGTAAAACGCATCCGGCAGAAGCGGTATTAGCCGCATTGTCGTGTGGGCAACGGGATTTCGGTGAAAATCGTCCTGAGGAAGGAGCGCAGAAAATACCGGAAGTCGCGGCACTGTCGGCAGAGCGACCTATATGGCATAGCATTGGTCCCATCCAAAGCCGCAAGGCTCGCATGGTGATTTTGCATTTTGATATGGTACACGCTTTGGATCGGGTCTCTATCGCGGAAAAGTTAAGTCGTCTGGCCACTGAAGTAGGCAGAGAGCTACCGGTGCTTTTAGAATGTAATGTTTCCGGCGAGGTCAGTAAATATGGATACCAGCTTGCGGGGTGGGAACACGCGCCGGACCTCTTGACCGCGTTTTTTGACCAGGTGCGTGTTGTGGCGGCATTGCCGGGCTTGCGCCTTAAAGGGTTGATGACAATGGCTCCTATTGTGGAGGATCCCGATCAGGCGCGACCTGTCTTTATTTCGCTGCGAGCTTTGCGCGATGCCCTAGCGGAACAATTTCCCCAGATTACGTGGCAGCATCTTTCGATGGGGATGACCGATGATTTTGAGGTCGCAGTAGAAGAGGGCGCGACCCTGGTTCGCATTGGACGCGCGATTTTTGGCGCGCGGGAGTAAATTTTGATATCTAACCTGGCTCAGATTGAATAAGGATAAGTTATGTGGTTTGTAATTGTGAATTGGTTGATTAATCTTGTGTTTGGTTTGTGGATGTTGGTGTTGGCCTTGCGGGTGATTTTGCCGTGGTTACGTGTCCCTACATCACATCCGGTGATGCATTTCATTGCTCAGATAACGGATCCCATCCTCCGCCCGTTGCATCGTTTTAGCGGGCGCAGTTATGTCAGTTGGGGGGGGAATTATATAGATTTGTTGCCCTTGATGGCGATTTTTCTACTGCTACTCATACAGGCTGCCTTGCAACAAATCCTCAGGTTAATTGCCTTCCCGCCCGTATGGATCTTGCGTCCGGGGGCCGATTTCGGGTATTGGTTAGCAAAAATGGTCAATTTACTTTTTCAATTGTATAATGTGGCTCTTTTGTTGCGTTTGATCCTGGAATGGTTAGCGATCCCCTACACACATCCCTTTATGCGCTTTGTGTATACTATCACTGAACCCTTGCTTGCTCCAATTCGGCGGCGTTTACCTTTGTTTGCGGGTGTGGATATATCTTACATTGTCGCTGTCTTGGTTTTGCTTATCGTTAGAATTGTGTTAGTTTCCCTGGTACAATTACTTTTTTAAGTTTCTTGGGAAACTTGCTTTGCAGGAACTTGACATTCTTTTTTCTGTCTTCTATAATAAAACAAACTGTACAATTTATTCAAACAACGGTTATTTACAACTCAAAGAGGCCGGAGTAAGGAGGCGAATATGTCACGCAATGTACAGCGCTGGTTGATGATCGGGATTTGTCTTCTGAGTTTGTTTGCAATATCGGCGAATAAGGCCAGCTTCGGGGAGAACGAAGGAACTATCCGGGGAGCAACATTCTTGGATAAAAATCGCAACGGTAAAATGGATGTTGGGGAAGAAGGAGTAGGTTGGGTATATTTCACGATTACTCAAGGGGAGTATAGTCATACTTACTATTCGGAATGGCGTACCACGGATGAGGATGGGCATACGTATGCAACCGGCACGTTTGGTCCGGCGCCTCTACCTATGGGGTACTGGAAGGTGAATTTTAGCGTTCCCCAAGGTTATCTGGCTACTACGCCTGCCGAACAAACTGTATATGTGCCGGGCAGGGATGGCGGCCATGTGGGGTATGTGTATATGGGGCTTTATCCTACGAGTGGCCGGGGGGCCGGCGTTTTGCCTAGTTCCGGCGCTAACCCTGAAGATCCCACGCTGCGCCTTGCGCTCTCTGTTTTAGGAGTGGGGGCATTGCTTTCCACCGGGTTAGGAATACGGGCGCGGCGACGGGCTTAGGTTTGTCTTGATTGTATTCATCAACGGGTGAAGGTTTCTTCACCCGTTTTTTTTCTTTACCTGCTCGCGCTCTGTGTTATCATGAGGGAGGTGGAGGGAAAGTCGGTGACGCAAACTTATATCGTACATTACGCTGAACTGGGACTTAAAGGCAAAAATCGCGGTGATTTTGAGGCGCAGTTGATTTATAATATCAAGCGTGTTCTCAAAGGGATGGGGCGGTGGAAAGTCCGGCGGTTTCACAGTCACATTGTGGTTAAAGTTGAAGATAGCATCTCTACTGCGGAATTAGAACAGCGTCTTAGTCAAATTTTTGGGATTGCTTATCTCGCGCCGGTCCTGATTGTGCCGCAGGATATGGATGCAATGACGGAAGCCGCATTAACCCTGGCTCATCAGGCGATAACGGCTACTACTACATTTAAAGTGGATACTCGGCGTGGCGACAAGCGTTTCCCGGTTAAGTCTGTTGAGGTTAACCGTTTGATTGGCGCGGCTATTGTTGATGCCATAGGCGCGCCCGTGCGGTTGCACAACCCCGATGTCACCTTGATAGTTCAGATTTATGATGATGCGGTTTATCTTTTTGCGCGCCGCATCCCTGGTCCTGGAGGACTCCCTCTCGGTATAAGCGGGCGTGTGCTGACGTTGTTGTCTGGCGGCATAGATTCCCCCGTGGCGGCCTATATGTTGATGAAACGTGGCTGTTATACGGATTTTATGCATTTCCACATGTTGCCTGATATGGAACAAGCGCGAGCGTCTAAAATAGTAGATTTGGCGCGGACTGTTGCCGGTCCACACCGGATGAAGGCCACGCTTTACCTGGTATCCGCGCTTCCGTTTGAGATGGCGATGGTAGAAATGGATACCCGTGTCACAACGGTTGTCTTTCGCCGCTTTGTAACGCGCGTGGCAGAACAGTTGGCCCAGCGCCGGCACGCGCTGGCATTGGTGACGGGTGAGAGTGTGGGACAGGTGGCCTCACAAACGCTCAAAAATATCGAATTGATCGGGCAGCCTGCCCGGTTACCTATCCTACGCCCGCTGATTGGATTGGATAAGGTTGAAATTATAGAACGGGCCAAGCAAATTGGAACGTACCAACTCTCCATCCAACCTTACAAAGACCCTTGTTCCTTGCACACGCACAGACCCGCAACCTGGGCAAATTTAGAGACGGTGGAAAGTGTTGAGGCCCAAATTGATATTCCTAATTTATTGGAGACGACGTTAAATGCGTATGTAGAAGAAGTTCAATTCACTTGGTTCTAAATTGACGAGGTAAAATCAATGGATTTGCGTGCATTTCTTACTGCTCTTGATACAGATGGGGATCTAGTGCATATTGCAGCTCCGACTTCACCTGTTTTTGAGGTAGCCCGCGCAATAGCCGCGCAAGATGGAATCCCCCTGCTTTTTGAAAATTTACCTGGTTTTCCCGGTTGGCGTTTGGCTTCCGGGTATGTCGCACAGCGCGCGCATTTTGCGCGCGTCCTGGGCTGCTCAATTGAAGAGATTGTGCCTCGCCTGGCCGCCGCTCTGGAAAAACCAGGCACGCCTCCCCACGTAGAAGAAGCTCCATGCCAGGAAGTGGTGGAACCGGATGTGGATTTAACCCGTATTCCTATTCCGCGTTATCACCCACAAGATGGAGGGCCATATATCACTGCCGGGGTCACAGTAATTCAAGACCCGGATTACGGGCGCAATCTTTCCTTCCATCGCTTGATGCGGCTGGACGGGAACCGTTTTGTTGGACGGATTGTGGAACGACGCGGTACTGATACTGCTTGGCATAAATTCCCTGATGGACTGCCGATGGCCGTCTGTATCGGATTACCGCCTCATATTTTGCTGGCGGCCGCACTTTCCCCGGCCAAAGGTGTGGATGAACTTGGCATTGCCCACGCGCTTGCGCCTGCGCCTACCGTGCGGTGTAAAACTGTGCCTATTTATGTGCCTGCTGCTGCAGAACTGGTGCTAGAAGGAATCCTCACACATGAGTTCACCACAGAGGGTCCTTTCCCCGATCTCACCGGCACGATGGATGGCATACGCCAACAACCGATTTTTCGTGTGACTGCGATTACGCATCGCCAGGCCCCAATTTTCCACGCGTTGTTGCCGGCAGGTCTGGAGCATAAGAACTTGATGGGGATGCCACGTGAACCTACTATTTTCACCGAAGTTAATAAGGTGACGCAATGTACTGGCGTCTATATTACGCCGGGAGGATGCTCGTGGTTGCATGCAGTGGTGCAAATTGCCAAACAAGATTTGGATGATGGTGCGCGTGCCATTGAAGCTGCCTTCCGAGGGCATACCTCACTCAAGCATGTCGTTGTGGTGGATACTGATGTGGATATTTTCAATCCGGCCGATGTTGAATGGGCTATTGCGACCCGATTTCAAGCGGATCGAGATTTGTATCTTTTCATCGATCAACCCAGTTCCAGCCTTGATCCTTCTGCCCGTCAGATTCCGGGTCAAAAAGCCCGTACAGCTAAAATGGGATTAGATGCAACATTACCCTGGGGCGAATCGTATGAGGGGTATATGCGGGTCAGTTATGGTGTATATTCGTAATTCGTAATTTTCTTAAGGAGGTCACTTGTGAATACGTTCAATCGTCTGGTTATGATTTTGTTTTTGTTGCTCCTGATTCCTTTGATGACGGTACTGTTCGTTTTGCCACACGTAATGATGCCGGGAGTAGGAGCGTGGTTCACCGGATGGGGTGAATATTTTAGTCAGATGGAGCAGCCCTGGCTTCGCTTGATTATAGGTGTGCTGTTGGCCCTGGTTTGTGATGCGATTGCTGTACTCTTGCTCGTGTTGGAAGTTCGCCCTCAGCGCAAACGTTTTATCCGAGTGCAAGATGTTAGCGGCGGTATTGCCGCGGTCAGTAGTGATAGTATCATCAACCAACTTCAATATGCGCTCGATCCATTGCCGGGTGTTATCAAAGTGATGCCTATTATCCGGGTGAAGAAAGATAAAGTCCAAACTGTTATTGATGTCGATGTAAACTCATCGGTGAACGTGCCCGAAATAGCTGCTGAGTTAATGGAAGTTGCCCAGGGTGTATTGACCGGCGATTTGGGTTTGGCCGTCTATAGTGATCCTGAGGTGCATATCAAGGTTACGGAAAATGTCAGGCGCAAGCGTACTCGTGTGAAGAAAACGCAGGAACCTTCTCCTGTGCCGGTGACGCCTCCGTCTCTACCTGTACCGGTGGAACAACAACCAGAGCCTGTATCCGAAACATGGCGAGCTGTGGAGGAAGAAAACGTTTTGGAGTCACGTGATTGAGTGTTCCCTCTTCTCCCCTTTCTGTGGATGCCTTGGTTGAGGCGTTAGTTTTCGCTGCGTCTCAACCACTTGCTGTGGAGACTCTGGCCGAAACGCTAAGTTTAAGTCAGGAGGAGCTAGAGGATGTACTGATCAGACTTGAAGCTCGCCTCATTTCTGCCAGTGGGTTGCGTCTGCAACGACATCGTGGGCGTGTGCAATTGGTTACTGCACCGGCCGCGGCGTCTTATATTGAGCAGATGCTTAGGTTAGAAGTTAATTTGCGATTGTCCCAGGCTGCATTGGAGACATTATCCATTGTGGCCTATGCTCAGCCGATCACCCGGCCACAGATTGAGGCGATCCGTGGGGTGAATTCGGATAGTACGCTGCGGACGTTATTGGCGGCAGGATTGTTAGCGGAGGTAGGGCGCGCGGATTCGGTTGGTCGTCCCATGTTGTACGGCACGACATTGGAATTCTTGCAACAGTTTGGATTACAGAATAAAGATGAATTGCCTGCCTTGAAATCTCCTGAAGGCCACGAGACACAGACGCTCGCGTAATGAATTTAACAATAGAGACGCTCTACCAGGGCGTCTCTATTTATATTAACGTATTGCGTTAGTGGTTACGTAAAACGTAAAAAACACTTATGTTTTACGCATTATGTTTTGCGACGCCATGTTTTCTAACTGGGATACAACATACCCTATATGTTGGGGTATGTTGAAGCAAATGCACTCATGGAGTACAATGTTAATGTAAGTTAATCTATTTTAGTAATTATCTTTAACGAAATCTTTTCCGAATTTGATTATTTAACAGGGTATCATGAACTGAAGGGAATCAACATGATTGGGGATGTTTATCTAAGAGAAAAATTATGAAAGTGCTAATCAAAAAGCTCATCGCGCCACCCATATTTGATGATGAGGAGAAAACACGTATTGCGGTCCCACTCAATGTCATTTTGTGGACTATGTGTATAACCTCATTTGCAGTATCTATATGGATAGTGTTAGCTTATAGACTTCCCTTAGTACCAGAGTTAGCCCTTACATTGTTAAGTAATTTGCTTGTCTGTATAGTATGTGTGGGCTTGTGGTGGCTGTTGCGCCAAGGTCATGTGTTTATGGTTGGTGCGCTGTTATCCGGTATTGTGTGGAGTATTATGACTGCCTGGATATATATTGGTGAGGGTATCCGTAACTTAAATATCGCTGGATATTTTTTAGCCATTATCATCGCGGGCTTAATTCTTGGTGGACGCGCGGCTATTCTTTCGAGTATAGCCAGTATATGTGCTATTGCCGGAGCTTATTGGAGCGAGATGCTAACACCTACGCAGGGAGTGATAGAACCCTTCCAATCTTATCACTTGATTATGACTGTATTTACCCTGGGGATAACGGGTTTGTTGTTACGCTACTACGCGCAAAGCACGGCTAACTCCTTTGCACAGGCACGCGAAAATGCCAATACTTTGCGTTCAAGAGAGCAATTTCTGTTACTCTTGATGGATATCACCCGCACTGCCCTTGAGACATTAGATTCCCCCACGATGTTAAAAATGTTGGCTAACCGGTTAGTGGAAGTTCTTGAAGCCGATGGATGTTTTTTCACTTTGTGGGATGAGGCTACGCAACGCCCTTTTTCTCCTTCAATGGATTGGGGGAAAATGTGGCATGTAGATGGAGACGTACAGGATATTGAGCCTGGCGTTGTATCTGTCGTTAAAGCAGCCTTAGGTACAAAATCCCCTGTAATGGTAGAGGATGTTAACGGCTCTCCATACATTAGTGAAAGCTTTGCACAACGGATGCCGGCTCATTCGTTATTGATTCTTCCTCTGATTGCCGGCGGGCAAAAGTTAGGCGCAGTAGCGATAGGATTCAATCAACCCCATCTATTTACCCTGGAGGAACTTGATAAAGGAGAGCAAGCCGCTAAACATATTGCCCTGGCTATCGCCAAGGCGCGATTGGTAGAGACTTTGCACCGGCGCAATACAGAACTTACATTGCTCAATGTCGCAGGTCAAGAATTGACGGCAATGCTTGATTTTGAGCGCGTTACTGAGCAACTCTTGCAGGCTGTGACCGAGACCATCGGGGCTGAAAGTGCCTCAGTCTGGCTATGGGATGAATCTGACTTAGAAATGTTAATCTGTAGGGCCGTGTTCCGCCAGGATCGCAACCGTTCCCTAATCGGTGCACAATTGCGGGTGGGACAGGGTGTTGCCGGCTGGGTTGCACAAACTGGAGAAAGCACACTTGTGCCCCGAGTAAGGGAAGACGCGCGTTTTTACCCGGGTATTGACCAGAACACAGGATTTGAAACCCAGTCATTGTTAACGGTACCTCTGCGGGTGCGTGGTGCAATTACCGGGGTATTACAGGTGGTTAACAAAAATAGTGGTCAGTTTGATAAGGAGGATTTATCCCTTGTTGAGACCCTTGCTGCTTCTGCTGCCATCGCCATCGATAATGCCAGGTTAATGGATGCCTTGCGGCAGCGTACCGTTGAATTAGAAATACATAATAAGGAATTGGATGCTTTTGCGCACACGGTTGCGCACGATTTGAAAAATCCTCTTACTTCCCTGGTAGGATATAGTGAGTTTCTGGCAACACGATATGCAACTATCGATCCGGATGTAGTAAATGAAACCCTGCAAACCGTTGCCAGGAATGGACGCAAGATGACAAGCATTATTAACGCGCTGTTACTTCTTGCCAGTGTGCGTAAAATGGAAGAAGTAGCTATTGATATATTGGATATGGAGCATATCGTGGCAGAGGTTTTAGAACGCTTGGCTTCAATGATTACAGAGTACCAAGTCAAAATCATTTTACCTGAGACATGGCCCATTGCTATGGGATATGCTGCCTGGATCGAAGAAGTATGGGCCAATTATGTAAGCAATGCCATTAAGTATGGTGGACGGCGGGATGCGAATATTCCTCCGCAGGTAGAGTTTGGAGCTATGCCCCTTTCATCTTTTTTCCATGAGGAGAATATCAGTAGGAATATGATTCGTTTCTGGGTAAAAGACAATGGTCCTGGTCTGACTTCAGAGGCTCAAGCCCGATTATTTACTAAATTTGAGCGGTTAGGGCAAATACGTATTGAGGGCCACGGATTGGGATTGTCTATTGTAAGACGTATTGTTGAAAAGCTGGGGGGGCAGGTGGGCGTAGAAAGTGAAGTTAATGTAGGGAGTCTTTTCTGGTTTACATTGCCAGCTTACGAAAAATATTCCCAGGTTGCTGAAGATAATGGTTATTTAAGATACTAGTGTTCTTTCAAGATATAGTTGGCGGGTATTTGCCCTATACATGTAGCCCGTTTTACCCGTCATTCAATGCTTGAAAAAGCACTAGCTACCGGACACTTTTTCACGGCAGGGTATTTAGCCGCAATTGGGGTGGATTTTGTGACT
Organism: Anaerolineae bacterium; assembly: GCA_016931185.1. Classification (GTDB taxonomy): domain Bacteria; phylum Chloroflexota; class Anaerolineae; order B4-G1; family SLSP01; genus JAFGFI01. The sequence goes on along the minus strand of JAFGFI010000373.1, from coordinate 11,028 downwards.
ACAATCGCTTTTTAGTGAGTATTTTTTGATTTCGAGCGTAGCTCGAAATCAAAAAATATCTTCTTTTCCGGCGGAAAAAGTGTCCGGCAGCTAGTTTAAGATAATAGTTATGAGGTAACGGTTATGAGATAACAGGAGTTTATGATGAAGCCCATACATTTCCTCATCATTACTTTGCTAATTTTAACCGGATGTCACTCATCGGAGATAACACTGCCTCCTCCGGCTGTCAGAGCGGGTATTCTTGATCTGAGGACTTGGGATTTAGCGCAGAATGATCCGATTAACATAGTTGGCGAAGTCGAATTTTATTGGCAACAATTACTGACACCTGAAGATTTCTCCACGTCTTTATCTCCACAACCTGACTTTATTACTATTCCTGACCCCTGGAATGGGTATAGAGTTGCAGGTATTCCTATATCAGGGCAGGGATATGCTACTTATCGTTTCCAAATCTTATTAAGTGAAGATACGCCAGCTCAACTCGCATTCAAAGTGCCAGAATTTGAGACGGCCTACGTACTTTATATCGATGACCACTTGATGGGTGCCAATGGCACTGTTGGTTCCTCGCGTGAAACATCACGGCCACAGTGGTTGCCACAAGTTATAGATTTTACGAATGATGATTCGGAGATTGAAGTGATTTTGCAAATCTCTAACTTTCATCATCGAAAAGGTGGCGCTGGGCAAATCATCAAATTAGGTACAGAAGCTCAAATACGGGCTTTACGAGAAGAAGCTCTCAACTTTGAATTGTTTTTATTTGGCAGTCTCTCTATTATCGGTATGTATCATTTAGGGTTGTTCACCCTCAGGCAGAAAGATAAGTCGTCTCTTTATTTTGGGATATGTTGTTTCTTGATGGCGCTCCGGGTACTGGTTACCGGAGAGTTCTACCTTTGTCGTTATCTTCCTTGGCTTCCATGGGAATTCATCATCAAATTGAATTATCTGGCTTTTGGACTTACGCCTCCGATCTTTGTTATGTACGCGTATGCATTTTTTTTGCCGAAGGAAGCTACGAGTCTCTATATGTATGTTTTGCAAACAGTGGGGATTATTTTCGCCGGACTGGTGTTATTAACACCAGCGCATATTTTTACTTATGGGCTTGTACCTTATCAGATCATCATTATCATTGCGGGTGGGCACTTTGTCTATATTCTCAGTCTTGCTGTTATACATAAAGAAGAAGGGGCAGTTATCTTTTTAAGCGTTTTTTTTATTCTTTTGTTGACGATGGTTAACGATATTTTTTACAATAATCAGATCCTACATACCGGTTATTTTGGACCTTTGGGCATTTTCATTTTTATTTCTGCGCAGTCTGTTTTATTGGCACGCCGTTTCTCCAGAGCCTTTTCGGAGGTTGAGCAACTTTCTGAACGGTTAGAATCGCGGGTATTAGAACGCACGCTTGAGTTGGATCGTCGTAATATTGAACTTGCGCAGGCGAAAGAGGCAGCAGAACGAAACGCGCGTGCTGCAGAATCCGCCAACCGAGCCAAGAGTATTTTCTTAGCTAATATGAGCCATGAACTGCGGACACCGCTTAATGCTATTTTGGGATTTACACAGTTGATGCGACAAGGACAAATGTTGGCACGAGACCAATTAGAGAATTTGGATATTATCCATCGAAGTGGAGAATATCTACTTACCTTGATCGACAATGTACTTGATTTCTCTAAAATTGAGGCTGGGCGTGAAACATTTCATACCGTAGAATTCGATCTACATAATCTGCTTCATGATCTGGAAGATATGTTTAGGTTACGGGCTGAGGAGAAACACCTGTCTTTGATCCTTGAATGTGCGCCCGAGGTTCCACGCTATATTTCTACCGATCAGATGAAATTACGTCAGATCCTGATTAACCTGCTTGGTAATGCGCTTAAATTCACTCAGGAAGGCGGCGTAATCCTGCGTGTTAGCTGCGCTGCTGTAGCTTCGCCCCCTTGTGCTGTTGCTTCTGTGTTGCATTTCGAGGTGGAGGATACGGGTCCAGGCATCGCGCCGGAGGAACTTAAGGATCTTTTTGTAGCATTTGTCCAAACCCAGACGGGGCAGCAGTCACAGGCTGGCACGGGATTGGGATTAGCGCTTAGCCGACAATTTGTACAATTAATGAAAGGTGATATTATTGTGCGTAGTGAGGTTGGACATGGCACAATCTTTGAGTTCGATATTACCGTTGATGTCATACCGGTAGAGAATGTGTTATCTAAACAGTTCTCGCCTCGACCCATCCCCGAGCGACGGGTCATCGGTTTGGCGGCCGGTCAACCTCAGTACCGTATTTTGGTTGTAGACGATAGTACTGTTAATCGCCTGCTGCTCGTTAAACTTTTAGTTCCGGTAGGATTTGATGTGTGTGAGGCAAGGAACGGCGAAGAAGCCCTGATTACATGGGAATATTGGCGTCCCCATTTTATTTGGATGGATATGCGAATGCCTATCCTGGATGGGTATGAGGTGACACGACGTATAAGGGCGACTCCATTGGGGGAGAAAACAGTGATAGTTGCCCTGACGGCCAGCGCTTTGGATGGAGAACGTGCCAGCGTTTTAGCGGCAGGGTGTGATGATTTCTTGCGTAAGCCTTTCCGTAACACCGATGTTTTCACTATACTACAGCAACACCTGGGGATACGCTATCTTTATGACGAGAAGGTAGTCGTGGAGGTTCCTGCTACAATGAAACTGACGTTGACCGCGGATATGTTACGTATATTGCCGGATGAAATTCTGCAGCGTTTAAGGGTAGCTGCAGATACATTGGATACTATGGTTATGCAGGATATTATTGCGCAGATTACTTTGGATCATCCAGCATTGGCCGATCAATTGACGCACTTAGTCCAAAGTTATCGTTTTGATATGATACAAGTACTATTTGAGGAAATACAACTGTGACCGATATAGATAAGATGAGTCAAGGCGACATTTTGATTGTTGATGATGCGCCTGAAAATCTAAAAATCTTAACCCAAATGCTGGTGCGTGAAGGATACCAGGTGCGTCCTGCCATCAATGGTCAGTTGGCTCTGAAAGCTGTGGAACAAATGCAGCCAGACTTGATTTTGTTGGATATTATGATGCCTGGTATTAACGGGTATGCGGTTTGTCGTCAACTGAAGGCCAATCCCGAAACCTGCAATATCCCGGTTATTTTTATCAGTGCACTGCAAAATTTGACTGACAAAGTGCAGGCTTTTGCGGTAGGTGGCGTAGACTATATCACCAAACCTTTCCAGGTTGCCGAAGTACTCGCGCGCGTCCGCGCGCATATTACCCTGGGCCAGTTACAGCAGCAACTCCAGGAACAAAATCGCCAGCTCCATTCTGAAATTGTGGAGCGAGAACATGCAGAGTCTGCCCTGCGTGAAAGCCAGGAGGAGCTTGCTAAAGCTTATGCCAGGGAGCAGCAACGCCGTCAATTGGCCGATATGTTAAGTGAGGTGGCCCGTTTAGTGAGCAGCACACTGGAACTGGAGCAAGTCCTGGATATTATTCTGGCGCAGTTAGATCGTGTCATCGTTTATCATTATGCTAACGTTTTATTATTGCAGGATGAGCATCTTATCCCTGTGGCAAGCCGGAATGTGGAGGGAAAAGTCAACATATCCATTAAGGTTCCAAAAGAACATTATCCCCTCAATGCCCTGGTGCTACGTGAGAAACGTCCATTGTGGATTCCCGATGTAAGTCAGGATACGCGCTGGTCGCCAACGGGTACAATGGCAAAAGTGCGCTCTTTCATCAGTACACCGTTGCTGGTTTACGATAAACCTATTGGTATTTTGACGGTGGGACGCCATGATACGGTCAGTTATGTTGAGGACGATGTGGAGACCGTCTTTGCATTTGCTACCCAGGCCGCCATCGCAGTTCACAATGCCCAACTCTATACCGAAATTCGAGAACGTACTGAGCGGCTTGGTTTATTGCACAATATTTCGCAGGCCGGAAATATTACACTGGATTTGACGACAATTTTAGTCACGGCGTGCCAGAAAATAGTAGAACATTTCTCTTGCGTTGATCACAGTAGTATTTGGTTATTTGATGAGACGTTTACGCACACCGAGATTGCTGCTGAATATCCATCTCAGAATATAATCCGCACACCACTTTTGTTGAAGGATGAATGGGCAACACAAGGAATCATTGAGACTCAGCGACCCTTAACCAGTTATGATGTGCAGAATGATAGCTTATTTAAAGATTCTAACGCTCAATTGAAACTTTTAGGTGTTAAGTCTATTCTTATTGTGCCCCTTATCAGTCGCGGGCAGGTTATTGGCACAATAGGACTAGATGCTATTGCTCAAGTTCATCAATTTACTCAAGCTGAGGTGGATCTTGCTCAAACATTGGCCGCGCAATTAGCGGCAGCGATTCAGAACGCGCGTCTGCATAGCGCTGTCCGGCAACAACTCAATGAACGACGGCGTGCTGAAAAATCGTTGGCGATACGTGAATCTTACCTGGCTGCTTTAGTCGAAATACAGCGCGCGTTGCTGTCTTTTGACAGTCCGGATTTTCCTTACGTTTCAGTATTGGAGATGTTAAGTTCAGTTTCACGCGCGTCTGATATGTATGTTTTCGAAAATTACCGGGATGCCGGGGGACAGTGGTTTACCAGTCTAATGGCACAATGGCACAGTCCTGGAACACAAGGTAAAGTGGATGCTGCAAAATTGCGCAACCTGGTCTATGCCGATACGTTTCCTAATTGGTTTAATGCCTTAATTGTGGATCGAAGTATTTCGGGACTTACGGCCGACATTACTGAGCCGGAGCGTAAGTTCTTAGAGACACAGCATATTTTATCGGTATTAGTTTTGCCACTCAACGTTGGCGACAAGTTTTTTGGGTTTATGGTATTTGCCGATTGCAAACGTGTTCATATATGGTCCCCCAACGAGACTTCTTTACTCCAGGCCGCGATGGTTGCTATTTCAATGGCTAGAGAACGGCATCAATATGCACAGGAATTAGAGATACAAAATGAAGAATTAGATGCTTTTGCTCACACGGTTGCGCACGATCTTAAAAATCCGTTAACTTCCCTGATTGGCTTCAGTAGTTTGTTAGAACGACATTATGAGCGACTGGAACTTGAAAGGCGCCAGGAGATTTTGAGTAATATTGCACAGAGTGGACGCAAGATGACCAGTATCATTGATGAATTGTTACTCCTGGCCAGTGTGCGTAAAGTGGAAGAAATATACACTGAACCGTTGGATATGGCACATGTTGTAGTTGAAGCTTTGGATCGACTACAAGAAATGATAACCGAGCGACATGCCTGCGTTGAAACTCCTGCGACATGGCCGGTTGTTGTGGGCTACGGTCCTTGGATTGAGGAAGTATGGGCGAATTATATCAGTAATGCACTTAAATATGGGGGGCGACCTGATGAGGATGTAGTCCCCTGCATTGAGTTGGGCTATGATCTAAAGGACAAATCAGTTGCCTCGTGTAATGAGATACCTGAATCAGAGGATGCTCATTTGCAATCCGGTACTACCTTTGATTGGCCTCACGGGTCGGGAGCGTCACAAGTTACTGTTTGTTTTTGGGTTCGGGACAATGGGTATGGACTTACTGCAGAGGAGCAAGAAAACCTTTTTACACAATTTACACGACTGCATAAAATGCGTGCGGAAGGACACGGTCTAGGGCTTTCTATTGTGCGCCGGATTGTTGAAAAGTTGGGAGGTGAAGTTGGCGTGGAAAGTCGACCAGGATACGGAAGCACATTCTGGTTTACATTGCCGGGGTATGAACAGTTATGAATGAAACAAAAACTCGTGAGGCCAATATCTTGGTGGTTGATGATCATGACACCACCTCGCGTTTTTTGATGCATATGCTGACCCGCAAAGGGTATCATGTGCTTACTTTTAGTGATGGTCCCCAGGCACTCATCGCTGCACAGGCTAACCCCCCCGATCTTATTTTGTTAGATATTATGATGCCCCAGATGACGGGTTACGAGGTTTGTGAACACTTGAAAGCAGACGCGCGCACGCGTGATGTTCCCGTAATCTTTCTCAGTGCAATGAGTGAAGTTTTGGATAAAGTAAAGGCGTTTGAGATCGGCGGTGTTGACTATATCACGAAACCATTTCAGGTACCCGAAGTAATGGCGCGCATCGAAACGCAACTGATGCTGCGGCAATATCAAAAAGAACTGAAAGCCAAAAACGCCCAGCTTGAACAAGCCATTTATCAGCATCAACAAACAGAGGAAACCTTGCGGCGTTATGCTGAACGTCTCAAGATCCGGCACGAGATAGATCAATCCATCCTGGCAGCGCGTTCTCCAGAGACGATTGCAGTTGCGGCTGTCAATCGCCTGCGGCAGCTTATTCCCTGCCAACGGGTGAGTGTGATGGCTTTCACGACGGAGGGCCAGGTGAAGTTGCTGGCGGCAGAATCTAGTGGTCAAGTTGCTCTGAAAATAGACGTAGGGATTTATCAGTGCCTTTTACAAGAACGAGCCTTGCAGTCCGGACATTTACAGGGGATTCAGGATCTCACCCATCTTCCCCATCGCTCTTCTGTGCAACAAGTGCTGTATGAGGAGGGTGTTCTTTCCTATGTTATTGCTCCGCTTCACATTCAAGGGGAGTTAGTGGGTACCTTGAATCTGGAAGCCGATCATCCTGATGTTTTTACTGCCGAACATATCACCATCGTTATTGAGGTTGCGGCCTTGTTGGCTATGGCAATTCGCCAGGCGCGTCTGTATGAGTTAGCGCAACAGGAAATTGCAGATCGCAAACAAGCCGAGGCTGCGCTCCGCCAACAGGCGATTGAGTTAGAAACTCGCAATGCTGAGTTGGACACGTTTGCGCATACTGTCGCTCATGATTTGAAAAACCCTGTGGCTGCGCTTATTGGTTTTGGCAGTCTATTAGAAAGTCGTTATGGACAAATGGCTCCGGAGCGGTTGGCGCGTGTGCTGAGTAATATCACGCAGATCGGGCGTAAAATGACAAGTATTATTGATGAACTGTTGTTATTAGCTAGTGTACGCAAAATGGAAGATATTCAGCTTGAGGCGCTTGATATAGGGCATATTTTGACCGAAACCCATGCCCGCCTGGAACCGATGATTGAGGAATATAATGCCAGTCTTATCATCCCGGATGCGTGGCCCAGTGTGTTAGGATATGCTCCGTGGGTAGAGGAGGTCTGGGTCAACTATATCAGCAATGCGATTAAATACGGAGGGCAGCCTGAGTCGGGTATTACCCCCAAAGTAGAATTGGGGTACAATCATTGTTCTCTTATGTTGGGGGCCTCTGAGGAAGGATTAAGTTATGTTCGCTTTTGGGTCCGTGATAATGGAGCAGGACTTACCTCAGAGGAACAGGCAAAACTTTTTACACAATTCCAACGGTTAGCTCCTACCCGTATTGAAGGACATGGGCTTGGGCTTTCCATCGTGCAGCGAATCGTGACCAAGCTCGGTGGCAAAGTCGGTGTAGAAAGTAAGAAGGGTGAGGGAAGTATGTTCTGGTTTACGCTCCCGCAGCCAGGAGCTTCTCCCATAATTCATACTTGAAAGTGTTAGGTGGGACGCACTTAGAAGTACGTCCCAGCTTTGTGCCTAATCTTTATGAACCCTTCTCAAGTCACTTCCACACTGGCTCTATCTAACGCCGCTATTTCCGCATCCGTGAGTCGCCAGCCTAACGCTCCTGCATTTGCGATGGCATGGCGGGCGTTTTTTGCGCCGGGTATCGGCACCGTCCCTTTGCAGATTGTCCAGTTAAGGGCAACCTGGGCCGGCGTCTTACCATCGTGCCCGGCTCCAATCTGGCGCACCAAATCCAGAAGTGGCATTACACGCTCCAGATAGGCCGAATTATACCGGCGCGCGCGCATTCCCGAGGGCGGCGTAGCAGGTGTATATTTCCCGGTGAGTATTCCCATTTCCAACGGGCTATAGGCGATCAAGGTCACATTGAGATCGCGACAGAGTTGGAGTATGCCATCAAATTCCGGCTGGCGGTGTAGTAAGCTGTAGTGTACCTGGTTGGAGGCTAACTTAATTCCCCGCGCGGCTAATGCATTATAAGCTCTTCCCATCTGGGCCGCGCTGTAATTGGATACACCTACTGCCCGCACCAGGCCGGCATCTACCGCATCCGCCAGCGCGTCCATCCAGGTTTCGATATGTATAGGTGGGAGCGGAAAATGAATCTGGTATAGATCCACCCGCGCTAAGCCGAGGCGGTCAAGACTGCTATGCAGCGCGCGCCGCAATGCGCTTTTGCCCAGACGGAAGGGAAACGGCATAAATTTGGTAGCCAGGATGGTGGGTGTTTTACATTCTCGTATAAAACGTCCTAGGAATTGTTCGGATTTTCCTAGCCCATATACCTCGGCTGTATCAAAAAAGTTAATTCCTCCTGCGTGACTGGCCTCGAAGGCTTCCTGCAAATCGGCTTCGCCGTAAGACTCTTTACCATAGCCCCATACAAATGGATCCCCCCAGGCCCACGTGCCGATTCCTAATGGGGAGATGGCTATTTCAGTCGTTCCTAACTTCACCCGATCTTTCATAAATGATATTAACCCCCTCTGAAAATAGCGAATTACGGATTCAATTTTCATCCAATCTCCGGTGAACGGTTAATGTGTAATTCCCTTAACTTAATCCAATCCAGATATAGCCTGCTTCCACTTTGGTCGGGAAGACACGCAGCGCCTTTTCTTTTGAAACTGTGCCTAACATTTTTCCTACTACCGGTGGCCAGGGGGACCAAGCTTTGACGTCCCCCGTGTCTAAATCAAACGCGCTACGGTGAAATGGACAGACAATGGCTCCGTCCTCGGTAATCTTGCCCCCCTTGAGAGGCAGCCGCATATGTGGACAGGCATTGAGTATTGCGTAGATGTGGTCTCCTTCATGGATTAACAAAACAGTATGACCTTCTACAGTAACTACTCGCCGCTCTCCTGCAACCAATTCTTCCTGTGAGATGACCTTAATCCAATTCTGTACCATTTTATACTCCTCGTAAATAGGTATCTTTTCCAAAGTACAATATCTGCAATAATTCCTACGAATAGTTTTCTTGCGATACTGCCGGTATGGTATGAACTTGCAATGTAATCTCAGGTGTATTGCGTCTGAATACGCGCCGTAATCCCTCGCGCATTGCCCCCATAAGTATTGAAACCGGGTCGCTTTCGTGCAGAATTAGGCCGGTGCGCCCATCCGTGGCAGCACTGGCAAGCCACACGATTTTCTGTGCCGGAACTTCCGGCGGTTTGGAGAATATACGGATCACAGTTGGCAATGCGGTTAGTCGGTTTTCATAGCCGGCAACAACGTCCACTTGCGTGAGCAGTTCCGTCGCCATCATGCCCGGATTCAGCGCATAGATACCAATACCCTGGTCTTTGTATTCTTTGGCCAATGCCAGCGTGAAACTACGCGCCCAGCTCTTCGATGAAGCATACGCATTTTGCATGGGGACAGGGCTTTTTTCACCGCGCCCCAGCAAGTTAATGAGTTTTCCATATCCTTGCGATAGGAAGTGCCGGACTGCGATCCACGAGCCATAATATGTTCCGTATATATTGGTATCTAACACCGATTTAAGAACGTCTGGCGCGATATGGGCCGTGGGGCCATAGGGACCGCCGATGCCGGCGTTGTTGATCCACACATCTATCCTGTTGTACATTTCCACTGCATAAGTCTTGAGTTTTTTGATCTGTGCCAGATCCGCCACGTTACAGGCCATCCCTTGCGCTTGTCCTCCTTCTGCTTGCAGCATTGCTACCGCGCGTTCTACCGATTGGGGGGAACGCGAAGCAACCACGACTTTGGCCCCTTCACGGATCAAAGCCTTGGCGACTACGAATCCAAAACCGCGTGTGCCACCTGTAATAACGACAACCTTATCCTGTAATTTTTTCATTATGCTGTTGCTCCTATCAAATGTCCCATTTGGTAATGGCGTTATTGGTGTGGTAGGCTTTGACGACTTTGTAGGTTGGTTTGAGTTGTAGGGTGGGCATGGTGGGCCTTCTTCAGTACAATTCAAAAAACGCATCTGTGTCAAGGGCGGGGATTAAGCGTTGCGCTAAGTGCACAATTGGCGCGGTACCTATGTTATTAAGTGGCCGCCATCCATCCACGCTGCTGAGATAGCACATCCGCTCCGCGCGGAAAAGACGTTGCTCCTTATCCACTAAGATAAAGCGTAGCTCTGCCGTATACTGCCCGTAGCGCTCGCGGTCTGCGCGGATTTTATCCACTATTTGAGCGGGAATGTCATCGAGGGCAGCCAACCGCCCATTTACGTCTCCTCCTACCAAGGTATAGACGTCAATGCGCCCCGGTTTGACATCCATCCGATAGTTGCGCGACAGGGGATGCCGTTGGATCACTGCTTCCACGGCAGCCACTTCCTCTGGAAGGATATCCTTTGGACGTATCTTCGCCAACGAAACAATACCGTTGATGCTCTCACGAATCTCATAACCTTCTGGGATGGCTTCTACTGGCTTGTCTTTGGGTTCACGCGCGAAAAAGTAACGTGGCTTGCCGGTTTTGGTCACGCCCTGGCAGAGCGTGTAGGTCACATTTTTACGGTTAGTATAAGTTATGGGCATAATCGTTCCTCCCAACATTTAAGAAACATCCCCAATTTCTTGCTGAAAGCAGCCTGTTGCTATGTAGGGCGACCGAGATTATTATTCTCTTTTAAGTATATGTATCCTGAGAATTTATACAAATCACAGCTGAAGTGCCCCCATTCGCACCATTCACCGCTGGTTAGTCGAGGCCGATTTAGTCCATCCCCCAACGCGGTCACCGGCGGCTGCGTCTGACTGTAAGGCGATTCCGCGTGCGTCAATAGTGTGCAGCAATTAGACCTCAAAGGGCCGATCTACTTACGCGGGGCTAGCCACAAGTACTACCTCGTGTGTTTGCGGGACTGTTACAGTCGCCGCGTGGCCCTGGATGCGTTAACGAGTCGCTGT
>JAFGFI010000030.1 GCA_016931185.1 Anaerolineae bacterium | reverse complement strand
TTAGTGGCACTTGGACTGCATTAAGATTCCTTGATGATTATTAGCACTTTTTTTCATTTATCAATAGTGGCACTCAACAATTAGAAACTAGAAACAGAGAATGAACGGCACTGATGATTTGTTGATTTGTTATTAAGGAGGAATGATGACAAACGTATTTGAGGAATTTAAATGGCGTGGATTACTCCACAGTTTTACGGATGGCGCGCCTGAAGTGTTGGCTTCGGAAAAGGTGACGGTCTATATCGGGTTCGATCCCACGTCTAATAGTTTGCAGGTGGGTAATCTGCTGGCCTTGATGGGGTTGGCGCGGATGCAGCGTTTCGGCCATTCCCCTATTGCAGTGGCAGGGGGCGGCACAGGGATGATCGGAGATCCCAGCGGCAAGACCAGCGAGCGACAGTTATTGACTTTGGAGGAGGTACAGGCAAACGTTGAGGATGTGAAACCACAATTGGAGCGGTTCTTGGATTTCGAGGTGAAGGGTAATCCGGCGTGCGTGGTCAACAATGCTGACTGGTTAACGACGGTTTCCATGATGGATTTTCTGCGCGATGTGGGTAAACACTTCACCGTGAACTACATGGTCGCTAAAGACTCCGTTAAATCACGACTAGAACGTGAGGACGGTATCTCTTACACCGAATTCAGCTACATGTTGCTGCAATCTTACGATTTCCTGCAACTCTTTGACCATTACGGCTGCACAATGCAGTGTGGGGGGAGCGATCAATGGGGTAACATTGTGGCCGGGGTTGAACTGATCCGTCGTGTGCGCGGGGAACGCGCGTATGGCCTGGTCTACCCGCTCATTATGAATGCTGACGGCACCAAGTTGGGGAAGACGGAGAAAGGCACGATTTGGCTTGATGGCAAACGCACATCGCCTTACCGCTTCTACCAGTTCTGGCTGAACCGGGATGATGCCGATGTGGTTGACGACCTCAAGCACTTTACTTGGTTAGGGTTCGATGATATTGCCGGTCTGGCGCACAAAGTAGCGACGCAACCGGAGCGGCGCGAGGCACAGCGCGCGCTGGCGCAGGAATTGACGCGCATGGTTCATGACGAGACTGCGCTGGCGAAGGCTGAGCAAGCATCGCAAGTCCTGTTTGGCGGCGAGATTGCTGGGCTGAGTGCAGAGGAGATCGGTGACATTTTCGCGGAGGTGCCCTCCAGCGAGGTGACGAAATCTACCTTTGAGGGAGCAGGCATCCCGTTGGCCGATTTGTTAACCGACACCGGTGTAACCAAATCTAAGGGTGAAGCCCGCCGTCTGATTAAAAATGGTGGTGTCTACGTCAATAATATCCAAGCCGAGGATGAAGCGACTGTGACCCTTGAAGACAGTATTGAGGGACAGTTTGTTGTGTTGCGGAAAGGGAAGAAAACGTACCACCTCGTGCAAGTCTTAGCGTAAAGAAGAGCATTTTTCGGTTTCGGGCTGTGCCCGAAACCGAAAAATGCCATGAAAATTTTTGAGTTGTAGAAGATTAATTATGGAAATTCTAGGAGGATCACTGTTTGCTGTTGCTGGGGCGGGGGAGTCCCATGGGCCGGGCTATACAACAATTGTATTCGGATGCCCGCCGGGATTGTGGTTGACGCGGCAGGATATCCAGCGTTACCTGGATCGCCGCCGGCCAGGCAGTAGCGCGCATGGGACGCCCCGCAAAGAAGCGGATAAGATCGCGCTGCTCTCCGGTCTGTATACCGAGGATAGAGATGCCCTGCTTGCCGGGCCAGAAGTGCGCGTGATTGCAGAGGGTGTGGAAAGCATCTCCCAGACTTATGAGGCGGGATATACCACTGGCGAACCCATTGCCGCCATTGTGCTTTCCGCTGCCAAACGATCTGGGGATTATGGCCAGTTTACCGGTCTCACCGGTGAAGTGCGCCCTGGACATACCGACCTGGTCAAGTATCATCAATCGCGTGGTTTTGTGGACGTGCGGGGTGGGGGGCGTTCCAGTTATCGTGCCACCGTCTCTGACGTGATCGGCGGTTCTATTGCCCGCGTGTTCCTGGCGGAACACTTTCACACGGTTTTTCTTTCATCGTTGGTACAGGTGGGATCACTCAAAGCACCGGTCACACTGGCGGGCGAAATCGAACGCCTAGTGGCACATTACACGCAATCCCAATCTATCCCGGCGGACGAAATCCGGCAGCTTGAGACAACCCTGTTACAGGCCGAATTGCCCACCCTTGATCCTGATTTTGCCCGCGAGGCCGCCGCGCTGATTGTGTCCACACGGGAACAAGGGGATTCTATGGGATCGCTGGTAGAGGTCGTTGCAGTCAATGTGCCGCCATTGGTGGGAGAACCCCTCTACAACAGTTTGAAATTGCGGCTGATGGGCGTACTCGGTGGACTCAACGCCGCACAGGGGGTCGAAGTCGGGGCTGGCTTTGATGTAATCACGCAGCAAGGTGGCGAGAATAATGATCCTATCCGGCGCACGGGGTATCAAAGCAACCATCATGGGGGACTGCTAGGTGGGATCACAACCGGGATGCCGCTGGTGTGCCGTGTCGCCTTTAAGCCTACAGCTTCTATTCAAACTCTGCAGAGGTCGGTACGTAAGAACCTGGACGAAATCGACTTCGCACTTGAAAAAGGCCGTCATGACCCCTGTGTCGGCGTCCGCGCAGGTGTCACGTTGGAATCGCGGATGGCAATTGAGGTAATGAACGCGGTGTTAGTACATCAGGCAAACAGTCTACTTTCGATGAACAACTTTCAGCTATTTTAATCTAAATTGCCATCCACAGCCCAAAAATCTTTATAGGACGCAGATAAACACGGATTTCACAGATAAAAAATGAAAAAACTATCACATCAATTGGGTTGGATTTTGCGATTCAAATCGCTTTTAAATAGGTATTTTTTGATTTCGAGCGTAGCTCGAAATCAAAAAATACCCTCTTTTCCGGCGGCTTATGAACTTTAA
>JAFGFI010000372.1 GCA_016931185.1 Anaerolineae bacterium | reverse complement strand
TCATGATATCCTCCTGTTCTTGGTCGTGCTTGAACTAGAGTATACTTCATGACTGATCTTTCTCCTAATCAATGTACGGTAGAAAAAGCCAAGAAAGTATTACTTCCGAATGTTGGTAGAATCAGATACTTTGCCCCATCTACCGGCCTGGCCGGCGGGGTGTACATTGCGCACCGTGGTTGCACAACAGGACGATCAGGTGGTTTATGATTTCATCCAGTCCGCCTTTGAGCAACCTGGGCGGACGCCACCTTCTTTTGAAAGTTGGCGTGACTATATGATGCGTCCGGATAGTTTTGAGAGCGATCTGTGGTTTTTACTTTTTCATGGAGAAAGCTTAATTGGGGCTGCCTTATGTTATGATGAACCGGAGTTTGGCTGGATACGTCAGATAGGGGTAGCCCCTGACTGGCGACGTCAAGGGGTGGGGACGGCACTGCTCCGCCATGCGTTTCGTGTCTTTTTTCAACGGGGCCATAAAAAGGTAGCACTAGGTGTTGATTCGAAGCGACCGCAGGCACAATCATTCTACGAAAAAGCCGGGATGAAATGTATACGACGGTATGACGAATATTATAAAACGCTGAATGAAACGGAGAAAACTTGACAAATATCCAATACGGGCTACACTTGGGGGTAATTAGGAGTTATTGATGAACAAGCACCAACAATTTGCAGTCGAGACCTACTATTACTACTATTACGTGCCCTTTTCGGGGGACGGCTGCTTCATGCTGCTTGGGACTCAGTAATACTAGTAAAATTTCTCAAAAGGCATTAGAAAGACGTGGAGCAACCGGCTCCACGTCTTTTTTTGTACCTATTAAGAGGGGAGCTTTTTCCAATTTCTGAAGGAGGCAGAGGCTATGATCGTTATTATGAAACCCAGCGCAACGACGGCGAATATTGCCAGTGTCAGCGCGCGTATAGAACATTTTGGGTGTCGTGTGCATCTATCTGAGGGGGAAGAACACACGATTATTGGTGTCATTGGCGACGTCCGCGCGATAGACCGGGAGCAGCTTGAGCGGATGGAGGGGGTGGAGCGCACGGTGCGTATCCAGAAACCCTTTAAGCTGGCTGGACGCGATTTTCACCCGCAGGATACGGTCTTTACGATCAATGGGAAATCGGTCGGCGGTAAACAGCTTATCATTATGGCCGGGCCATGCGCCGTTGAAGGCCGCGAGTCCTTATTAGAAACCGCCGAAGCCGTTAAGGAATCGGGCGCGCACGTGTTAAGGGGAGGAGCGTTTAAACCACGCACCTCCCCTTATAGTTTCCAGGGCCTAGGTGAAGAAGGGTTGCGTATTCTTGCGGAAGCACGGGCGCAGACCGGGTTGCCGGTGATCACCGAGGTGATGGCGCCGGAGCAAGTTCCCCTGGTCGCCAGCTACGCCGACATTTTGCAAATCGGCGCGCGCAATATGCAGAACTACGCGCTGCTCCACGCCGTCGGTGAATCTCACCATCCGGTGATGCTCAAACGGGGAATGATGTCTACTATTGAGGAGCTGCTTATGTCCGCCGAATATATCCTTTCACATGGCAACGAGCGCGTGATGTTGTGCGAGCGCGGTATTCGCACTTTCGAGACTTACACCCGCAACACGTTGGATATCAATGCCGTGCCCTTGCTCAAACAACTCACCCACCTTCCCGTTATCGTTGACCCCAGCCATGGTACCGGGAAATGGGAACTTGTCGCGCCGGTTTCCCGCGCCGCCATCGCTGCCGGGGCGGATGGGCTTATTATCGAAGTTCACCCGCGTCCTGACGAAGCAATGTCGGATGGGGGACAATCTCTCAAACCCAAGCGGTTCACGGAATTGATTGTGTCGCTTCAACCTATCGCGGAAGCGGTGGGGAGGACAGTGTGCGAATAGTGAATGACGAATAGCGAATAGCGAATAGTAACTCGTGATGCGTAATTCGTAATTCGCTATTCGTAATTCGTAATTCGCTATTCGTAATTCGTAATTCGCACTTGAAGCATGGAGGAAATTCATGAAATCACTATCTGATTGCACTATAACGGTTGTTGGTCTGGGATTGATGGGGGGATCACTGGCGGGAGCGTTACGGGGGAAGTGTAAGTGTGTGGTGGGTGTGGCGCGGCGGCAGGAGACGCTTGATTTTGCGTTGGCTCACGGCCTTGTTGATGAAGGTACTTCGGATCTGATTACGGGAGTGCGTGACGCTGACGTCGTGATCCTGGGGACGCCCGTGCGTGTTATCATCGAGCAGTTGGCTGAACTCGCGCCGCACCTGCGGGAGGGGTGTATTGTGATGGACTTGGGCAGCACCAAGAGCTTTATAGTCGAGGCGATGGATCGGCTACTCCCGGCGCACATTCAACCGTTGGGGACGCATCCGATGTGTGGTAAGGAAAAATCCGGCATAGAGGTCGCCGAAACTACACTCTACAACGGCTGTACCTTTATCTTGACGCCCTTGCCCCGCACAACGGAAGCGACGGTTGCCTTAGGGCGTGAACTAGCCGAAGCTGTGGGCGCGAATCCGCTGGTATTGGAAGCGGACCGGCAGGATTACCTGGTTGGCACCGTCAGCCATCTGCCTTACCTGCTGGCTTGCTCTCTGGTTGCGACGGCAAACGCGACTACATCCAAAGACCCGGCCGTCTGGAAGATTGTCGCGGGGGGGTATCGTGACACCTCAAGGGTAGCAGGGAGTGATGTCAAAATGATGCTGGATATTTTGATGACGAATCAAGGGCACGTCCTTGACGCGGTTCACGCATTCGAGGCGCAGTTACAGGCTTTGACGCGCTTGATTGAAGCCGGGGACGAAGAGGAATTATGCAAAGTCTTAAGCGCAATCCGCGCGCAGCGCAGGGAGATGTTTCCATGAGCAATCTTGTGATTCAACCGGGGCATGTTTTGCGTGGTGTCGCGCGCGTACCGGGCGATAAATCCATCTCGCACCGGGCCGTGATGCTCGGCGCGCTGGCCGACGGTGCCAGCCACATTGAGGGCTTTTTGCCCGGTGGGGATTGCATGGCAACGCTACAATGTATGCGCGAGTTGGGCATCGAAATTCATATCAACGGCGGCGGTTCTTTTGTCATGGCCGGTATCCAACCGAGCTACTCCCTATCCCTCACGATTCGCGGCAAAGGCTTGCGTGGATTGCAGCAGCCTGCTGCTCCTCTGAATTGCGTTCGCTCCGGCACGACGATGCGCTTGTTGGCGGGTGTCTTGGCCGGACAAACCTTTGAGAGCGTATTAACGGGAGAAGTACAACTGCTCCGCCGTCCGATGCGCCGCATCACGGAGCCGTTGCGCGCGATGGGCGCCAGTATTGATGATGTAGATGGCAAGGCACCCCTCACGATACGTGGGCGTACGTTGCACGGCTTCGATCATTCGCTCACCGTCGCCAGTGCGCAGGTCAAAAGTGCGATTTTGTTGGCGGGCCTGTTTGCAGAAGGCAAAACTGTCGTCCGCCAACCTGGTCCTGCCCGCGATCATACAGAACGTATGCTTGCGGCCATGGGCGCGAATATCAGCACGAACGGGCTCGATGTTATCCTTTCCCCTCTTTCCTCTTCCCTCGCTCCTTTATCTCTTACGGTTCCTGGTGATATCTCTTCTGCCGCATTCCCGCTGGTGGCCGCGTTGCTGGTTGCGGAGTCGGAGATTACGCTGGAGGGTATCGGTATCAACCCGACGCGCACAGGCCTGTTAGATGTACTGCAAGCAATGGGCGCCAACATCACGCTGATGGCGCTCCGGGAGCAAGGCGGCGAACCGGTGGCCGATGTCACGGTACGGGGATCGCGTCTGACCGGTACTGAGATCGGGGGGGACACAGTGGTGCGAATGATCGATGAATTCCCGGTGCTGGCCGTCGCCGCGACGCAGGCCCATGGGGCAACGGTAGTGCGCGATGCCCGCGAATTACGTGTCAAAGAGACCGACCGCATCGCTACCGTTGCCGAAGAGCTGACTAAACTCGGCGCGAACATTACGCCACAACCAGATGGCTTTGTTGTTGAAGGCCCCACTTCCTTGCAAGGAAGCCGTGTCAACAGTCACGGCGACCATCGTTTGGGTATGGCCCTGGCGGTCGCGGGGCTTGTAGCTGAGGATGAAGTCCTCATTGAAAATGCCGGCTGCATTGCAGATTCATTTCCAGGTTTTGTCGAAGTCATGACAAGGCTGGGTGGGAAAGTTAAACTAATATGAAATGTGAAATGTGGAGAATTGCGCATTACGCATCACGTATCACGTTTCATGCTTCACGATCTAGGGGATGACAGTATGTCCTTTTCAGCCATTAATGGTCGTACACAACTTATCGGCGTGATCGGCTGGCCGATTGAGCATAGTCTTTCGCCCGCGATGCATAATGCCGTACTTGAGCGGCTAGGCCTGAATTGGCGCTATGTGGCGATGCCGGTGCGTCCGGGAGAAGTGGAAGCGGCAGTGCAGGGACTGTCCGCGCTTGGGTTTCGCGGCTGTAATGTTACGGTGCCACACAAACAAGCTGTTATTCCTCCTCTCGACGAGATCTCGCCTGCCGCCGCAGCTCTGGGGGCAGTGAATACGTTGGTCTTCACATCTCTTCCAGGGAATGGGGGGCATATTGCAGGGCATAACACGGATGTCGCGGGCTTCATCGGCGCGCTGCGCGCGGGAGGCTTTGAGCCATCGGGACGCAAGGTCGTTGTCGTCGGCGCGGGGGGGGCGGCACGGGGTGTGGTTTACGGGTTATGGGATGCCGGCGCCGCGCAGGTCATCGTGTTAAATCGCACTGTAGAACGAGCGGAGCAGCTTGTAAGGGACCTCGCGCAAAGAGGCAAAGACGCAGGGATAAAAAGGACAGGAAATAAGGAGCAAGAAAAATTTGTTGAATCCATTGAGGCTTTGTCCCTAACTCCTGAATCGCTCATTGAATCTGCGCGCGCGGCCGATCTGTTGGTAAATACAACGACATTGGGGATGTGGCCCAAAGTTGAGGGCTGTGTGTGGCCCGTTGGTGTGCCTATACCCGTGTCTTTGACCGTATACGATTTGGTTTATAATCCCTTGGAAACTCACCTGCTGCGCTTAGCCCGGCAATCCGGCGCGTGCGCGATAGATGGTTTGGGAATGTTGGCCCGCCAGGGCGCACTGGCCCTGGATTTGTGGGTGGACATAGCGTTGGATGTAGAGGAAGTGACCGCGTTGATGCGGAAGACGTGTGAAGAAATGATGTGTGAAACGTAATGCGTGATAGGTTGTAAATTGTAAGTTGCGAATTACGTTTTACGTACCCTTGAAAATAAATAGGAGAAGTTTTCAGAACCATGAGTATTTTTGAAGTGTTTATGCTCGTTTGTTTCGGCCTCAGTTGGCCGATTTCGATAGCGAAGGCCCTGCGCACGAAGAAGGTGGAGGGTAAAAGTCCGGTGTTTATGACCTTCATCTGCCTGGGGTATCTGAGTGGCATCCTGCACAAGGTGTTGTATGCACTGGATTGGGTAGTCGCCCTATATGCGATCAATTTATTGATGGTGGCCGCGGACTTGTTGTTGTACTATCAGTATCTGCCCTCCGGGGCAGGAAAAAAATTAAAATTAGAGATTAGATGTTGAGTGCCACTAATCGCGATAGGGGCAGGCTTAATGCTCACAAGTGCCACTAATCGCGCAGGATTCTT
>JAFGFI010000371.1 GCA_016931185.1 Anaerolineae bacterium | reverse complement strand
GCGGGCGGGGTACCGCCCGCAAAAATACCTCCCTTTAGACTGTCGCTGGCGGTTGGATGAAAACAGGTGCATTGCACTTCAGAAAGTACAATGCACCATCACCGAGAGAGTAATCTGTCAATTTGAAATTTGCCAATTTGCGATTTTCAAGGGAGATCAAGGAGCGATTGGCATCCTGATTAACGTTGTGATTCTGGTTGCCGTACTCGTTTTGCGGTGGCCCGCTTTTTGAATAAGCCTGACAGAAAGAGAGAAAGGAATAAGTGCCTTTCTCTCTATTTATATACTTTAAGTTCCTGCAAAAGCCAGCCGTGGCATCTCATTCCACACTCGCCCCTCCAGCAAGCGCCCGGCCTTTTTTTTGCGCGTGCCGCCCCATTGCTTGAAGAAAAAGGGAATCTGGGCGGCAACACATTGATCGCGAATATCCGTTACCCACGCTCTGACCAACGGACGTGCACCAGGGCCGGATTCACCGCCGACGATGACCCAGTCTATAGCTTGAAGATTCAAATCAGGCAACGGCCCAAGCAGCGGTTCCAGTGAGAGGAATTTCACGGCGGCGCGGGTTTGGCGCAAAGCATCAATGCGATACACATAATCAAAAGCCTCGACACTGACCCCCATCCATACGTTTGCAGGCCAATCAAGTTCAGCATCAAGTGCGGCCAGTCGCTCGGCGCGTTTGGTAAGCACTTGAAAGGTGTGCCATGAAGCTTGGTGCATCACAGCAAACACCTGTTGGATAAAGGCAAAGGGAACATCCTGATGAAATAAATCGCTCATCGAATTAACGAAGATCATCTGAGGCTTTTTCCAGGTCAGAGGACGGTTGAGCATGTGGGGATGTAGGGTCAGATCAAAACCATTACGATAGTTGGCCTGTCCCATCGCCTGTAAGCGGTGGGATAGGCGCTCCGCATAGCAATGCCTGCATCCCGCGCTGATTTTTGTGCAGCCCGTGACCGGATTCCAGGTGGATTCGGTCCATTCGATATCTGACTTGGTGCTCATAACGGCCACTCCTTGATCAATAGATTAACACAATATCTCATACTTATCATAGCACATAAGTTCTATTATTTCAAGGGGTCAAAATAAACGTTGCTGCCCGTACACATTACGGTTGGTAACTTCATGCCAAAACTTTTCTCCTAAATCGCTTTTGCTGGCGAAAATCAAACAGTAGAGAGGCGCATTTTTAGTATTTCGCATCGTAGGGATACGCCATACTTCATCATCACTCTTTACTTCTACATACCCCAAGGCACTGAGGTTCTGCTTATATAGACTGATGAGTTCTCCATACATTCCAGTTTTACCTTGTCCTTGCGTGTAAATATTTCGCCAATCCCGGCAACCGAAGAACCGATCAATCCTGGTATCGTTAGGATCTTCAATGGCGATAGGCATATATCTTTGTAGGCCCATTTGCGAATAATGGATAACAAGATCCGTGCGAAGTTGTGCTAACGCTTTGATAGTATCCCACTGCAATTCTAACCCCTCTGGATCAAGAAAAGCTAAATTGAGGCAAGGCCATACCCCTTCTATATAACAATGATCCATACGCTGAATTTCTCTGGTTATACGATGAACTGCCGTGTTACAATTTTCTTGAAAATATTGAATGTGATCGGCATAAGGCGAATACAGACAGCGTCGCTGAAGCGTTTGAATGTTATCGGCATCCAAATCCACGAAGAAGTAGTGATCAAAAGCTTTTTTTGGTTGTCAAAGCTAATAATGGCGAACCTAAATATACGTCACTACTAGCTTCATGCTGACACTTCCCTGGTCCAGCGAATAGATCTATATAGTTCAACGCGCGCCAGCGTTGGTTCCGCATAGATGTGGTAAATATATTGAGATAGCGTTCCAAGTAATCAAGCTTCTCAGCGGCCCAATCTTTCATCGGACGCATTAAAAGACCGTCGTCCTGCGCGTCGAGGTAGCGATTGTCCAAGTTTTGCCTCCTACTATGGATATATTGAGCCTGAATATCTAGGGTACATCACATTCTTATTTTATGACTTTGTTAAAAAGGGGCAAATGCTTCAGGTAGTAAAACTGCACCCACGCCGAGCGACTGCGCGGGCGGGCACCGCCAGAACTCATCCAGCAGGAAGGTGTAGAAGCTGTAGTAGCGCGGGTGAATGGTCAGCACATTAACACCGGGAGAGAGCGAGAGCAGGATTTGATCCGAGGAGACGCTGCTCAGACCGAGGTGATCCAGGCCCGTCTTGGCCAGGTACATTTTGGTGATCCATTGGGGAGTGATGGTGAGAGGGAGTTGCATCAGGCTTCCTCTGGGTAGCCGGGTAGGAGGAGAAGGCGGGCTTCGATGGCGGCGCGGTCGGCGTCGGAGATGTTAACTGTGAGTACTTTGATACTTAAGTAGCTTAGACATCGCTGCAACGATACTTTTTCCGGAAAAAGTATCGTTGCAGCGATGTCTTTGATACTAGGGTATCATTACAGATCTTCCTCCAGAATGTGCAGAATCTCGCCAGCGACGTATTGCCGAGGATGTTCGCGATCTGGGACTTGCTGCACAATATGGGCTTCCTCCAAACGTCCAATGGTCATGTTAGCAGTACGATGTGTAACACCCAAAAATTTTTGAGCTTGAGGTGCAGTAATGAAGGGGTTAAGGAAAAGATTTTCGGCCAAGTTGATCATGTTGGTGGGAGCTTTAGCCCGCGTCAGACGCTCACGCCAGGCTTCGCGCAGGTCTTGCAAATGTTTGGCGCGCACGACGGCGTCACGAGCCTGGTCGGCAACGCCATTGAGAAAAAAGAGCACCCACGCTAACCAATCACCGTACTCGCTAACAGCACGTAAGTGTGCATAGTAATTTTCACGGTAACGCTCAAAGTAAGCACTAAGATAAAGCAAGGGTAGAGGCAACAGATTCCATCTGACGAATAATAGGGTGAGCAACAGACGCCCAATACGGCCATTGCCATCCTCAAATGGGTGGATAGCCTCAAACTGGTAATGGATAAAAGCTAAGCGCACCAATGCCGGTTCTTCGGGATCGGCAGTAATGTAGGCTTCGAGGTCACTCATACACTGCCGCATCTGCATAGGAGGTGGGGGAATGTATTTAGCATGGTGCAGGTTATTATCGGGACCGATGAAGTTTTGGAGCTTACGGAATTCGCCAGGATGGTAGTGTGCGCCGCGCACACCAGCCATCAAGCGGGAATGTAAGCCGCGAATGAGCCACTGACTGACAGGCTGCCCTTGAGCAATTTCCTCCAAACCGAATTCAAGGGTGTGTACATAATTGGCGACTTCTTCGGTATCAGACTCAGGGAGCGCTTCTGTCACATTCTGAAAGAGACGATGACCCTTTTCGTAAGCATAGAGATCACCGAGACCAGTGCGTGTGCCCTCGATACGTGACGAAAGCACAGCTTCACGGCGCACAAACGGGGCGATAAGCAAGTGCGGATTGGGTAACGTGCGCCCCAACCCTGCTAATTCACCTAACGCGTGGTCAGCCTGAGAAAGGGTTAATCGCAGGTCCTTATTCTGCCAATCCAGTGTTGGGGGCAGGGGATTGGGAACGAAGGCCCAATAGTCTACATTAGCCTGCTGCGCGCGGATTAAACGGCCAGCAGCAGTGCTATCCTGAAACTGCTGTGGCCCATAATTCACTTCCATACCAAATCCTCATCCTGCCTTTGCATCTCGGGAACTAACTCTAGCGATTCCATATCCTCATCCTCTAAATGTAGCGCAATGGCTTCACATAAATTGTAAACCATTTCATCCCTAAGATAAATAACAGCCTGTATCGTATAACCCTGCGCAACTATCGCCCCCTTAATCTATTATGCTACACACACAATTACTTCAAGTATACACATGTGACTTGACCTCGCAAGCCTGTTATCTGATTCCTTCCACTACTTACACCGCCACACGACTCTCCCCCCCCACCTTCTCCACACGCACGACAAAGTCAGTGTCCTGCTCAAAGGTGTCATCGTGGCTGATGACGAAGAGTTGGCCGAAGCCCTGGAGGGAAAGCACCTGGCGGGCCAGGTTGGTGCGGCGGTCGCGGTCGAGGTTGGCGGTAGGTTCGTCGAAGAAAGCCACGTCCACCATTGAGATTTCGCGCAACAGGGCTAAGCGGACCGCCAGGGCTGCCGACATCTGCTCCCCGCCAGAAAGCTGCTGGAAGGTGCGATCCGCCCCCTCGCCGGTCAGCACAATGTCATAATCCTCGGTCCAACGCAATCGCGCGGGCGGGTTCTGCCCCCTAAAACTTTGCATAATCTCACCATAGAGACGGTCGGCGTGCAGCGAGATCATCTCTACCAGCGCGCGGGTCACTTCCGGCCCGGCGTCACGCAAGACCTGGCGCAACGTTTCCAGGAGAGCCAGTACCCCACTCAGTTCATCGTGCCCTGCCTGCACTGCGTCTAGCTCATCCTGACGTGCCTCAAGGCGCGCAATCGCGTCTTGTAAGGTAGACTGCTGGGCCTGTTGGTGCTGCAGGCCAGCTTGAAGTCCGGCTAACGCTTCGCGCAGCGCGCCATATTGCGCCACCAGAGCAGCATATTCCTTGCCATCATACTGGCCCGCGACCTCATCCCGTGTTGTAATGCGCGCATCCCAGCGCGTCTTGGCATTTTGTAACTCATTCTCTAACGTCGCCAATGCAGTTTGGCGTTCTGCCAGCATCGCCGCCTCGCGCTCGTGTTGCAAGTAACGCTGATGTTCAGGAGCATACCGCGCGCGGTCGGAACGCGCGGCAGCGAAACGAGTATCCAAACCGGCATAGGCGGCGACCTCGGCATCCAATCCCATGCGCTGAGCCTCCAACCTGGCAAACTGTGCCACGGTAGCGATATGCTGCGCGGCGGTAGCTTCACGCTGCGCGGCAATATCAGCAGCACGCTGGTAAGCACGTTTGGGATTACCGAGAGCCGCCAGGTCGGTTTCCAGACGCGCCACATGATCCGGCGCGCCCTTCAACACAGCGACCGTATCTTCACTCTCCACAACAATCTTGTGCTGCGCCTCAACTTGCGCCGCCAAGGTTTCAACCTCCACCGGACGGGGCAGTATATTGAGGCGGGCTTCCAGGTCGCGGACGACGGTCTGCGCGGTATCACGCGCGGCTTCGACTTCGGCCAACTGTGGTTGAAGCGCATCCAGTTCCTTCTTTAACATGGTCTGGCGTGTTGCAAGAGCTATCCCTTCGGCTTGAACAGCGGCGACCGCCGTCTCACGTTCGACGACCTCGTGTTGATGCGCGATCAATTGCGCGGCCACATCCTCGGCCTCCGCCGGGCGCGGCAGGCTTTTAGCCTGCTTCTCCAACGACCGCAACGATCGCTCCTTAGCACGGCGGTCTTTACCTGCTATGCTCTGCTGCGTCTGGATCTCGGCCATAGCCGCATCCAACTCCGTACTCCGCGCTCGATTCTGCGCCAGCAACTCGTCCCGATGTTCTGGAGAAAGTGCTGCGCCACACACCGGGCACTCCGCCGTCTCGGCTGCGGTCAAAACCGTGTTCTGCGTGTGCAAGCGTTCCTGTTCGTTCTGAACAGCAGCAAGCTGCGCGGTATACGTCCGGTCTTGCGCATCCAACGCGGCAATATCCACATGCGCAGTCTCGATCTGGGCTTCCACGCTGGTCAGGGTCTCCAGATCGCGCAGCACACCGGCGTGCCTGGCTTCCAATTCAGCCTGCCGTTGCTGTCCACGGGCCAGGGTATGCTGCGCATCCTGGAACTGCCGGGCGGCTTGTTTTGCCCGCTCACACACAGCTCTATAATCCGCCTGTTGCGTAGAAAGCTGCACTGCCAATGCCTCGCGCCGGGAAGTATGAGTCGCGAGCACAGCCTGTGCCGTCTGCAATTCTGCTTCGAGGGATGTGCGCGTACCAAGTTGCGTCTGCAGTGTTGATTGCCGGGTCTTCATTTCCGTAAGTCGCTGCCGTTCTCGTTGCAGCGCTTGCTCCCCAGCCTTGAGCCGCTCCACAGCGCGCCGCGCTTCGTCCAGGGACTCCTCCAAACGGGTCTGAGCTTCCACCTGGGGAACCAGGGCCGCCATCTCCGCTTCGGCATCCGCAACCGCAGCCAAGGTCTGCTCCAGGCGCGCCAACTGCTGCTGTGCCAGTTCCTGGGCGTGAATACACTTCTGTTGCGCGCGCTGCGCTTTATCCCGCGCGCTACGCTCGCTTTCCAGAACGGCCAATTGTTCTTCGGTAGTCAAATATGCTTGATGCGCATCCGCCGTTGCCACAATCACCGCCTGGGCCGCTTCTGAACGCTCAAGCGCGGCCTGGGCACCGGCGTGGCGGACAGCCAGCGTTTGCAGGGCCGCTTCCGCCTGGGTTACCTGCTTTTCCAGCGCATCTAACCGGGTTTTGAGATCTTCCATACGCGCCTTGCGCGCTGCTACATCCTCCAACGTGGTTTGGACGTCAATCTGCCGCTGCATATTTTGGGCAATCTGCTCCATCAGTGCATCCAGTTGAGCGCGCAAATCTGGTAATGCACCAACCTCCGCCGTCAGCCCGGCGATACGTTTTTCCGCACCGGCAATCTGATGCTCCAATTTGCGGCGCGGTTCACGCAGTGCATCCCACACACGCTCATATTCGTCCACGCGCAGCAGTGGATTGAAGATATCTTTGCGCCTGCCGGCCGTCTCCAGAAAAGCCGCCGTCAGTAGTCCTTGAGGTACACCCACCGCATCACGAAAGAGAACCGTCAAATCCGCCGCCGAGTCCACACCCAAAAACTCCCGCAGCCACAACACCGTTTCAGTCTTGCCGTCGGTGAGCCGCCGGTCGAGTTCGGGATCGTACACATAATACTGGCTGCTGCCCCCACAGCGGCGCACCACGTGATAGACACGCCCGTCCGCATCTGCAATATGGACGGTGACGGTGGCCGTCTTCTCACCCTCACGGACGAAATCATCCTGTTTAACGGCCAGGAAATCAAAGAGTGCAAAGCCAATCGCTTCCAACAGTGTACTCTTACCCGCGCCATTATGCCCGCAGATGGCATTTGTGCCGGGCGCAAACGTCACGCTCTCCTGGCGATAGCTCTTGACATTATTCAGATCTATTTGAAGGATGTACATGGTGGATTCCTTTTTTAAATGATGAGTACAACCTGTGACCGCATGTAAAGGACGAATTGCGAGTTAGGAGTTATGAATGACGGATGACGCATCACGGATGACGCATCACGGATGACGCATCACGGATGATGCATCACATTTCATGCATCACGCTTCACATCCTCACGCAAACGCCGCAGATGCGCAATGACGGCCTCCGGCGCGCTGCCTTCCAGAACCAGGCGTTTGAGGTCGAGTGCGCCGGCGGCCCACATGCCAGCAGCAGGACGGAAACGGGCATCGCGGGCCAACAAATCCTGCAAAATAGCCCGCTCCAATTCGGGACGGCTGATGGTCTCATCCACCTGGCTCTCAAATTCCACCGGGAGGGTCTGGTTATGCACCCGTGCCACCAGCGGCGACCAGGCCTCCGTCACCACCTGTTCAACGTAGTTGAGATCGAGGTCGTAGCGGTTAAAGGGCAACACCCCGCTCAAAGTTACTTCCACTACCGGGCGGCTGCTTTGGGCGACGCGTGGCGCCTCGCGCACTGTCAATCGCTGTACAGCATCGTAAACTGCGTAGGGTGTCTCCAGAGCATCCACCGCCACGCGGAAGCGGTGAAAGGCGCGCCGCTGCACGGGCTGCACATTCACACAGTGAGGGGGGCTTTGACCAGGGCAAATTTCGACAAAGAAGCACCCACGCTCCGGCCAGGTGGTTTCATCCATACTGTTCGTCTCCGGCGAACCGGGGTTGTAGATCCAATTTTCAACAATATAAGGTTTGTGGATATGCCCCAAGGCCACGTAATCCACGACATCTCGCAGTGGGGCCAGATCATTGTATTTGAGGCGCCCGACGTGTTCCAGTTGTCCTTCCAACCCGGCGTGCAACATCAGAATGGTGTACCGGACGGCGCTATGGTCCATTTCGGTCACCGCTTCAGCAAACCCCTGGACGGCTCTACTGATGGACGCGCCGTAGTATTGGAGGCCATACACGCGAATTCCACCCTCCAGATCCACATAAGCCCCCCCATCCTCGCCGTGCGGTTCGAGGAGGGGCACACCTCCCTCGAAGCAGGGATTGAGCAAGCGCAAGTAACCTAGCGCGTCCAGGAAATCCATCCACGAGTACTGCTCCTGGTAATAGGCGCGCTCGTGATTGCCTTCGACGGCCAACACGGGGATGCCGGCTTCGTGCAATTGCACCAATCCCTCGACCGCTACGCGCATCGCCAGGGGATCAACGGTACGTTTTTCAAACAGGTCACCCGCCAACAACACAAACTGAACCTGGCGCGCGATAGCTTGATTGACCAGGTTCAAAAACGCGCGGCTGAAATCGTCAAAACGTTCCTGCAGGCCATATTGTTGGTAGCCGAGATGGATATCGGCAATGTGCATAAAAGTGATGGGCATAGAGACCTCCATTTGATATGAAACGTGATACGTGATACGTAATTTGTGATTTATGATCCGCTATTCGTAATTCGTAATTCGCTATGTCACCGTATACGTATCCCGTATCACGGCAGCCTTTTGTGCTGCCAGGGCATCGTCAATACGTTGGCGGCTCAGCCCATTCATGTCCAGGCCCACGATTTCCGCGTAGGAAAAGTAGCCAACTTCGGGGGATTCTTCACTGGTACACAAATCTCCACCTATGGATTCTGCTGCGAAATGCAGAAAAACCACCTGAACACAGTTGCCATCGGGATACTCGGCCACAAGGTGCGGGTTGGTATAGACGGCGGCCAGCCGTTTAACGCGTATCTGGATGCCGGTTTCTTCCCAGACTTCGCGGACACAGGCTTCGATTACACTTTCACCCGGCTCCATATAACCGCCGGGCACCGCCCAGCGGCCGGTATCGGCGCGCCGGATGAGAAGGATCTTCTGGGTGGCGGGATCTACCACCGTAGCAGAACACCCTATCGCCAGGCGTCCCCGCTTGGCAACGCGCTCACCTTGAATGATAGTTGCTGGTATCATGATTACTCCTTCCTGAAAGAAATGAATGATGAAAGCAACCATAGATTACACGTGAATAATGAGTCGTCGCAGTTGAAAGTACTTTGTATTATAGTCAAGGGATACATATAGACAATGAAGGATTTTCTGGTAGAAAATAAAACGCAGATACTTACTCCGTATCTGCGTTCATCTGTAAGAGAGTGCGTCCAGAAGAAGCGCGCTATGGAAAGCGCGGCTACATTAACGCGGCTACATTGGTTACTTAAACCATACTTTCACGCTCTTGATCTCAAACGGGCGAAAGTCCAGCATAATCGCATCCGCTGCAACATCCAGTGGAGCTACGGGGGTTTCCATCAGGTTGACGATCTCGGCGCAAGCCACGGGGCGACCAAAATGCAGGAGGGTGTGAGCATCCCGATGCGCAGCTTCGTAGAGACGAACAACTATACCCTCATCGTCCTCAGCTTTCTTGACTGCTTCAATAATGACATTGGGGGCATCTACTTCTATGAGCGACATTGTCGTGGGATTATCACCCGCGCGCGGCTCCAAGGACAATGTGCGCAGGGGAACATTGAGCGCATATCCTGCCTGGATCACACCGCCTTCAACCAGATCACCGGTGTGTGGATAAAGAGCATAGGTAAAGGCGTGATCAAACTGATCGGTGTAACCGTGGTTAGGTTCACCAGGCGCAACCTCCGTGGGATGGAAAAGCCGTGAACCGGAATAAGGCGCGCTGCGCAGCAGATTTAAGTCAAGCACGCCATCCTTCACCTTGTATCCATACTTACAATCGTTAAGCAAAGCCACACCATAATCGACTTGCGAAAAGTCCACCCACTTATGCGCGGATACCTCATCCCGCGCCAGATCCCACGTGGTGTTGCGATGGGTCGGGCGATAGATGTGACCGAACTGGATCTCGCAGGCTGCCTCGTCTGCGTGGACGGCAACCGGGAAACTTGTGCGCAGCATCGTCTGCGTTTCACGCCAGCGCAACTGACAGACAAAGTCCAGACGCGGACTGCCTGCCGTGAGGATAATGTCTTGGGTCAATTCCGAGTGTCCAATGCGGTATACTTGCGTCAGTATGGCACGCGGGCCATCTACTGTAGCCGTAGCTGAAACCAGTTCCATATAGCGCGGCTGCTGTTCGGCGTAATCCATCACGAAATCCCAGGCATCACCCAAGTCCGTGTAAACGGCCAACCGGTTCGCCACCTGATCCTCCGGCAAAACTTCGCGGTTGGCGCGTTTGTCATAGATGGAGGTGATGCATCCACCGACAGACTTTCCAGTCTGTACCACAGGCGCAAAGGTGACGCGCAGGCAATCATTCTCGAGCATCGTATCTGTGGCAACCAGGGGCATATCCATCTCCGTTACAGCTTCAGCAGCATCAACCACCGTATAGCCCATTGGCGGGACAGTCACATATCTCCATCCCCCGGCCTCTATCCTCCCCTCTTTATTCTCCACCTGCACCCACTCAGAGCGCGCCCACGAGAGAGAATTCTGCACCAGTACCGGGGCAACCATCCCCTCAGTATCAATGTACATGCCGATCTCGGCGTCATTTTGCGCGATGCGGGTCTGGGTTGCTGTATACATGGCTTTGTAACGGGCCACACTCTCGTCATAAACGCGCTTGATAGAAGAACCGGGTAGGATGTCGTGGAACTGGTAGAGGAGTACTTCCTGCCACGTTTCCGTCAAGAAATCGGCAGGATAGGCGACGCCAGCCAAGATTGTCGTCCATTCTAACTCTCGCAGTGCAAGCTCCATCTTGCGGTTGTAATACTTATTGCGGGCGTTGGTGGTCAGTGTGCCCTCGTGACGCTCTAGATAGAGTTCGCCTACCCAGGTGGCAAAGCGGTCAGCCTGACCCCGCCATTTTTCAAAGAAATCGGCAGCGGATTCTTGTTCTACCGGGCTAAGGCCCGCCAGGTTCTTGATACGATCCAGTCGTTCCAGATGTTCCTCCCCCGGCCCGCCACCACCGTCGCCGATACCAAAGACCATCAGCGCGCGCTCCGACACACCGCTATCCCGGTAATTCTGCTCAATTTTGCGTACCGAGCGCGGCGCGGCGGGACTATTGTAAGTCTCTTCCGGCAACATGTGGGCCAAAACCGTCGTACCATCAATGCCCTGCCAATGGAAGGATTGGTGAGGGAAGGCGTTGACCAGACTCCAGGAAAGCTTCTGAGTCGAGAAGATATCCACATCCGCCAGCTTGAGGATCTGGGGTAGTGCGCCACTATAGCCAAACACATCAGGCAGCCACAGATAGCGCACATCCACATCAAATTCCTGCCAGAAGAATCGCTTTCCCTGGAGCAGTTGACGCACCAGGGCCTCACCACCGGAGACGTTGGTATCGGCTTCCACCCACATTGCCCCCTGCGCTTCGATACGGCCCGCCCGCACCTTTTCCTTGATTTTAGCGTACAGGGCAGGATAATACTGCTTCATCCACTGGAAATACTGCGGTTGGCTGGCTCCGAAGACATAATCAGGATAGCGTTCGATAAGGTCGATGGCGGTTGAGAATGTGCGCGCGCCCTTGCGGATGGTCTCACGGATAGGCCAGAGCCACGCCAGGTCCATGTGCGCATGGCCTACTGCACTGATCGTGAGCGAGGGATCGCCGCCGCGCTTTGCCAGTAACGGCGTGAGGATTGCCCGTGCTTCCGCGACAATCAAGGGTGTACCCTGGTACAGCAAATGAACAACATCATTGAGGGCAGTGAGGATCTGCTCGTAACGTGGCCCGCCATTTCCTGATGGCATATCTTCCGAAAGCACGTTGAGCAAATCCAACAACGTCTCGAAATCATAGTAGAGCGCGCGGATCTCGTCGTTGCAGATGGCAATAGCGGCCTCTTTGACTGTGCCGTTGCCGCACAGTTCGCCAAAGAGATCGTTGCAGCCGGCATCAGCCCAGACATCAATGACTTCCCCGCCTTTAGCTTGAGGAGTAATTTCCAGTACGCGCTTGCCGGGGCTGCCCAGGCTAAAATCATAGCCGGAGGCCACGTTCGTCATACCCCGTACGGGTACCCCCTGCGCATCAAACACGCACATCTCGCCGTTTACATCGAGCAATAAGACCACGTGTTGTCCCGCAGCAGCTTCGGGAACCGTAGCAGTGAAGTGAAACCAGGCACAATCAAACAGATCGCCCCACTTATCACCGACACTCAGCACCAATTCTTTGCCACTTGTGCGCCCGGTAAAGGGAATCGGTTCCTCGGACCACCACGCACGAATCTCCAGGGGTGCAATAACCGTATACACGGATTCTCCAATTTTCTGTAAAGCATACGGCAAATGACGTTTCGTATAATGTTTAAAACTTGGCATAAGTATCTCCTTTTTAGTAGATGGTAGACGGTAAACGGTAGACGACGGATGGGAAAAGGTTCGGAGCTTTCCCTGTATCTACCGGCTACTGTCTACTAGATTTTAACTCAAAATTCGGTCCACAACCTGTTGGCGGTACTCTGCTGAGAGTGAATGAAAATACGCACTGTAGCCCGTGACCCGCACCACGAGGTCTGGATATTTGCCCGGATCGGCGTGGGCTTCCAGGATTTTCTCTTTAGAAAGAATATTCAAGTTGATCAGCGTGCCACCCTGCCGGTTGTGAGCCATAATCAGTGCAGCAACGGTATCCAGCCCCCCTTGTTCTTCTATCAATTTAAAGTCAATGTCCAATTGCAGCGGCGCGGAGTTACCCCGCCCCGGCTGGACGGCAGCGACGGCGTTAGCCTTCGCCGTTGGCGCAAAACCGGGGTCCGGTTCTGAACTGTGGGAGATCGGCTCATGCGCCCGCCGTCCATTGGGCGTCGCCGGCAACCGTTTGCCCAAGTGTACAACGTCTCCATGGGAGAACAACCCCGGAATGATGCGATAGCCACGCGGTGTGGGCGTAGTGTAAAGCTGCACGTAAGTCTCAGAAATGCGTTTGGCCCACGCATCGGCGCGGGCGTTGCCCGTACCAAAACGGGGAATTGTCTTAAGCATCAGACGCACGTACTCTGCACCCTCATAATTGTGATCGAGATGGAATTTAAGCTCCTCCCAGGTTAATCGCTGCTCCTCGACTACACGCTGCTCAATCGCCGCGAAGGAATCCGCCACCGTCGCCAGGCCAACACCATCCACAGTGAGGTTATAGATATCCACACCGCCCGCTGAGGCATCTAAGCCGCGCTCTAGCGTGCCGTGGCAAAAGAGGTTAAGCACGATTTCGATGGTATTCTGCGCGTGATGTGCCATGTGCCAGTCCAGTCCTTGCTTCATCGTATCCACCGAAATGCGCAGATGGTGAACAAATCGCTCCCACAAGGCATCCATTGTGCGGGATTGCGCTGTTTCAGCAGCGATTTCCTCAAACGCAAGCAGAAACGGGGCGACGAGGCTCTGGCGTGTTACGTCTTGGAGCGGATATTCAATCCCAGGCAGCGCGGTCCAGTTACATCCCACTTTCGCACGCATCCGGGCCAACTCAATAGGGATGCCATTCTTGATGTAGCCCTCATTCAGCCCTGAGGAGCAAGAAAAGCTGACACCCGTACCATCTTCCTGGTGATATTCCAGGGCTGTGTGTAATAATTGTGGCTCTATTTCCTCGTGAACGCGCAATGCCAGGTTATAGGGAATCTTCAAACGATGCGCGCCTTCCAGGATCAGATAGGACATCCGGCTGGTCAGATCGTGCCCATCCGGAGCTTGCCCACCGATCTGGGAATAATGCGTATCATTAAAGAACAGGCTGGCAATATACCACAACACCGCTTCATCCTCAATAAGACCGGCTTCGCTGTCGGCCTCGTAGTACGGTCGCAGCAATTCATCCAGTTGCCCCAGCGCGCCCCCCGCGGCCCACATCCGGTCAATCGATTGGAACCAGGCGAGGAACTGGCAGGCCTCGCGCAGTGTGCGAGGCGGATTCTCCACCAGCCATTCGTTAATATCTGCAATCGCCAGCAGATTCTCGCGGATCTCAGGATGCGCTTCTTCTGCGGCCATTCCCCTAGCCTTAACCACGTGCTGCCGGATCCAATCCTGTACCCCTAGCACTAAATTCTCTTCAGCGTCATAAAATGATGTATCAACAGGATGATTAAACTCGCGGTAATAACGAATTTTGTCGAGTAAGCCTCCCCACCCTAATTCCAATCCGATGCGCATGTCGGGGCCGAGATGATTCATCGCTCCGATACCGTTCTGGTGAAGGTGGTACCTCTCGTGTAAAGGCGCGAGATGTGTAGGACGATCCTCCGGTTTCCAGCCGCCGACACCATGCAAGAAACCCGCCCACGCGCCTGCCAATGCACTCAACGGGTGGATATAAACGGGATGCACATCCAGCCACGCGCGGAAATTCTCACCAATGCAGCGCGCTCCATAGCAACCACCGGACGGGTGATTTGACTTTGGCGTAAAAGGAATCGGTTCCGGCCAGTAAATATTGCCATGATCGTCAATGTCATGAAATCCATCGCGCGCGATCTTAGCCCGGTTATGCTCTAATTTAGTTCTTGTCAAAGCTTCTATACGTTGTTGATAGGATATATCTAACATAACTCCTCATTTTTTGATCTTCACCTTATCACTCCGCCCCTTTCTTCCGCAGTACTACCAACACATCAGGGCGCACGCAGACAAAATCTGGACCCAACTGGCACTCTACTTCTTGTAGCATGTCCATTGACCATGACCAGTTAAGTACCCAAGCTTCAATAAAGGCGGGGCGCGTCTCCCCGGCAGCCCGGCGAATCTCATCCACCATAATCCGAATAAGTTCTTCCTTTGGTTTTCCGTACTCAAAACGTGTGGCAGAACGAAAGGCAACCACGCCATTTGGCGCAAGACGGGCGCGGGCCACTTCCGGCGACCCTCCATAGCCCGTAAATATACCTTGAAGCTGCCCACTAGAACCGCGCGCGTAGCGGTCCTCTTCTTCGTCCCGTCCGTCAATCAACCACAGGCACGAGCTATCAATCCAGCCCAATGCCTCGTCCGTCTTGCGCGCGTAGGCCGCGTAGAGTTCCTCGCGCTGTTCGGGATACGCGCGCAGATAGATCATCGGGTGTGTGTAACCGACGCCCAGCCCGCCGACCAGCAAATCATTTGCAGTGGCAGTACGCAGATAGTAATTGAGTACCGGCGGCGCCATCCGCGCGGCAGCAGGCGCAAAGGACCATCCCATCGGGAAACTCCCGCGCTCCGGCTTATCCCACTGCAAATCACGGGTGCGCATCATCAACGCCTCACCTAGATTATCACCATCGGAGATGATGTGCGCATAGTACACTTTACCTGGATCAAATTCAGGTGTGTCCGGCATCTTATGGCGATACGGCCCCACAGGTACGCCAGAATGGACGGAGAGATTAGTTGCTTCGTGGGAAGGCGTCAATACCTTACCGAAGGCTGAGCCATACAGCACGCCGGGGCCTTCCATCACAGCATCGGCAGAAAGGTACTCAGGGTCTTTAGGAGCCGGCATCCAATCGAACCACCAGCCGACGATAGGTGTATTGGGCGGCGTTGAGGCGAGAATACCGCGCAGCAGGTTTTCCTCCGGCAACACGCGGTGTTCGGGAAACCAGAAGGTAAATATTTTGAAAGCCACCAGGTAATCGGTGATGAGAAAGATACCTGGATAATGGGTCGCCAAAATGCGATGGTTCATCCGGGGGAAAAGCTCATTATAGGCCCAACGTATCATTTCATACTGGGATGCCCACGCACTACGCGCATCGAAGAGTACCGGCAACTTGAGCGTCTCGTTCATCTCAGACGTTACAGGGACTACCTTCTCCAACCCGCCAATCATCATCAAGACATTTGTTTGATTAAGTCGATTGGAGTGGAAATCGCCGATTTCGTCCATAATGCTGCCATCATAGAGCACCACCCCATTGATCTCATCGCGGAAGATGGTCCACACCTCTGAAATCGTAACCTGGCGCGAAGTATAACCCTCAAAATGCAATTCATCGAGCCACTGCCGATCCTGCTGGTCATAGCGCGTATGCAACAAATATAGTCGTGGCTGCTCACGGTTGACAAGCCCCTGCAACACACTCAGCGCAAATTCCAGTTGCGGCGTTGCCGCGCTCACGTCCACCACCAACAACTCTCGTGCAGGTAATGGGGACTGGGGCCAAAAAGTCGGATAGGCTTCGATCTGCGTAACAGGGGTATAGGATACTGCGACATCATTCAATGGCAAAAAGCTACCGGTGGTAGCGTACTGTCGTTCTACCGCATCAGCCCAGGCAATGTCCCATTGTGTGGCGAAGGAATCATGGCGGAGCGCGTTCAGAACACCACGCGTAGCCTTCTCATCTCCCTGCACTGCGTGAATCTCCGCCAGGGCGAAATGCGCCAGCAAACGGATCAAATCATCATCCGACGCGCGCGTCATAAGATCTTTAAAAGCCCTCTCAACCATTTCCGGCGCACCGTAATTTGCACAACGCCATTCTATCCTCCATTGCGCAGTGCTAAAATGGAGTTTGAGTAATAGGGTATTGGTTCCCGGATGGAGTGCGATAAAAGCGCGATCGTCCTGGGAATTTGCCGAATGGGGGATAGCGGGCGAGAGTACCGGCTGCCCGTTAACCCACGCCCGGACAATTGCAGGAGAATCAACAACTAACTCCGCGATATGTGGTTCTGGCGCCTCGATCTCAGCATGCAAATAAAGCACGCTCCACTTTTCTGCTGGCAGCCACGCACCAAAGTCTACGGGCTGTTCCAGTGTACCTTCCAGGCCGGGTATATGTCGCCAGCTCACATCGCCATCCTTACCGGGATAGACAACATTCAGATCCATCTCCTGCTCAGGCGGGTACGCAGTCTCTAATCCCCGGTAATCTACATTATCAAAGGGGCCGATCAAATACACGTTGTGCAAAGGCAACAACGTCAGGGCAGGAAACACCTGTTCCAACGTTGCTTGCCAGCATCCTTTTGCAGTCGGATTTGTAGACACCATCATGCTCTCCTTTTGAGTACAACTTACTATACAGATAACCGTTAACAACAAGATACAAAACCGCCGTAGACGATAGCCGGGAGCCGACACACAGCGAACCCTCATCTGGGTCACCATCCGAATGTTTATATTCCCACTACGGTACTCCGGCGCTCCATCAAAACCACATCTCGCCACTGTCCCGCATACGCGCCATATACCATCTTACCCAAGCGGCTCCGCAGTCCCACTTCACAAAAACCATACTTCTTATGCAAATTTAAACTCGCGTGATTCTCAGGAAAGATACCCGCCTGTAAAGTCCAAATACCCTGCGCCTCAGTAACATGAATCAATGCCGGCATCAACATATTTCCTACACCCATCCCCCGTACCAACATAGATGCTGACTTCTGCAACACCTGCATACACGGTCCGCTTAGAGACAGGGCTTACCGCCGCCCATCCCACAATGTTCCCATGCGCACGCGCCACCAGACTACAGGCATTGATTTTCCCTTCGCACCACGCATCCCACGATGCCGGCGGGTGCGTAGAGAACGTAGCATTCCCCGTCTCAATCCCCTCTTGGTAAATCCGCGCTACAGCTTCCCAATCGGCCGCCTGCATAGCCAAAACTGTCAGTGTCACCTTAACTGCTCCTTGATGCAAAAAAAATCCGAGTCAACCCATCATTTTGAAGAGATTAACTGCCGTTTCCTGCGCAGTCTCATACTACCACACTATCTTGACTTCTATTCCTATCGGGTCATTAGCAAAGCGTATGCACACCGTACGCGAAGCTATATCCCACGCGGTCTCGGCGTTTATGCCTCCCGCTGTCACCGCTGCCGGTGACTGCAGAAGCCGCGCGCGGATCACACACATCGTCTCCGCCATCCCCTCAACCGTGAAAGTAAGTTCGCCATTACCCAACGGCGCATCGTCACTGTAGGTCTCGTCAAACACGCGGCCCGCCGCCGCGATGACCCACGGCTGGTCAGGGCAACGCGCCAGGTCATAGAGCAGCCAGCGTGTGTCGGGCGCAATAGCAGGATCGGTAATTACCGTTAAGTCCGGATCAAAAAGGTTGACAAAGGTTCCGGGCAGCACAGTTGCAGCATGGGTAGTGGATTCATCCATTCCGGCGGCGACGACATACGGCCCGCGCCGCAATGCTAATATGTTATCCTCAGTCCACGGGAGGCGCATTTGCTCGCACGCCCGCTTCACATATCTCAGGACAATCTCCGCGCCCTGTACATCGTGCGCCAGCGCAGTCGGGGATTCCGGGGCTATGATAACCCACCCCTTCATAAAAGGATAAATTCCCGGTTTCGGCGCGTGTCCCAAGCCCATCAAATGGGTTAAATGCGCCTGGGGCAGCGCGTAATCCGCGCCATCTTCATTCCACCACTCGCGGACGGTGTTATATGCGTCACCATCTCCAAACAACACCAAGACATTGCCGCGCCGCACCCATTCGGCCAACGCGACATGTATGGACGAAGACGGCGGCTTTTGGCCTTCGTAGGTCAGCAACAGCACGTGCACATTGTCCAGGTAACCGGGATCGAGCGCGCACTCCAACTGCACCATTGTGAGTGCAGAACCGTGTTTCACCAGGGGCATTGCCAGGCCGTAGAGTGACGCCATATCGGGGTCACTCGGTTCCGGGTCACCGCGCTGGTACATCAACGTATCGGAGATCGCTAGCCCGATACCCGTCTGCCCGTGAAGCCATTCGGTATCACCGGGCCAGTACATATCGCACAGGGCGTTGTAAACGATCTGTAATTCGGTAGCATACGTTGGTGGGATAAAGGCGCGTTGGTCGGTGGGATCATGGTAGAAACGAGCGATAGCTTGACGTAGACATTGGGCATCTTCCTGATCTTCCCATGAAGCCAGGTGTTTATAGAAACCGTTGACTGCGCCCCATACATCACCGAAGCGCAACTCCGAGGTACGATCGGCCAAATCGGCAAAACCCAAAGTCTCTTTACGGCTTTCCTCTCCCTTTTCCTGGTAGAAATCAAGGAACAATGCAATAACACGTTGGGTATCGGCTGCCAGTTCCACCTGTCCCTCCGCCTCAAGGCGTGCCAGATAGGCTTCCAACAGCGGCTGCAAAGGCAAGGTCAGCAAATTCACGGTAGGATAACTGCGCATAAAGATGCGGCGCGGCCACGGCATAATCTCGAAACGTTCACTCTCGTCCACAAGCAGAGATCCGGTGACGGTACACTCCCAGTTAACGCGGTAGTCATCCCAGCAGTAACTCGGATTATCCTCAATGGGGTCGGCCAATTGCCAGAGTTGCTTATCGGTTCCACGAACAAGCGCAGCACAGGCAGCGTACTCACAATACCCCGCCTCGAAGGTGCGCTGCTTGCGTATGCCGCGATAGACGTTCGCCGTGCGCGACGTGCCCGTCCACACCTGCCCGATGAGACCATCAAATTCGGCGATGGTGAGCAATTGGCTCTCCGGGCTGACGATGCGCCAATGCGCGTAGTTGATGAGGCTATGAGTAGGAACATAGCACTTGAAATCCGACATTCCCTTGCCTGATTCCACGGCGTAACGCTTGAGTTCAGTAAAAAGATAATCCAACGTGCGCGTATAGAGGTACTGCTTGAGTTTAGCAGCACGGTAGCGCGCATCAGGGGATGAGGACGGGTCTTGCCACGGTTCACCGTAGAATTCGGCCCACTCGCGTTGAAACCCTTCACCATAACCGCCGCGCACCCAGAACTCCGGTTCTTCCAGGTGAATTGCCAGCGCGCCCGCATCTACCACGCGGCGCAATTGCTCTCCCAGGTAGCGCGCGTAGGTCCGGCTGGGCATCATATAAAAGCAATCGTGCCCCTGTGAGATACCATGCTCCAGCTTGAAGCCACCCATCGCAGCCTGGGCATCGTCATAGTGCGGCACACCATCCCACTCGCCGCGCACATAGTCCTGATACTGCCCCCACGCTACACCTGTCATCACATGGATACGGTAGCCGGCCTGTCGCCAGCGCGCTACCCGTTCCTCAAACGTCTCGTTGAGACCATACACCATCGCCACATCGGCCCGGCTGTCCGTCATCGGATCATAGGGCGATGATTCTTGAAAAGATGTCCGTTCTTCAGTTTGATCGTGTTTACGCATAAACTCCCCCCTTAAAAATCGCAAATTGGCAAATTTGAAATTGGTAAATTGTGAAAACCCTTAAAGACTTAGTTTCGTCTTAAATTTTCATCCTACTGCTGGTGAACGCACCGCGTTAATGGATAATTCCCTTGAAAATTGCAAATTGGCAAATTTAAAATTGACAAATTATCCCTTCGCTGATGGTGCATTGCACTTCAGAAAGTGCGATGCACCTGTTTTCATCCATTAGCGGTGCCCCCGCTCATGGCAACTCCTCCGAACCCGGATTTTTAGGAAAAAACCCGGATTCTTCCTTGGTATACGTTTAGTTTTGTGAGCAAACGCTACCATTAATGGCAGCAAAGCGGCTAAAGCCGCAGAAGAGATGTATTTTTTCGTTGGCGGGCTACGCCCGCCAACGAAAAAATACACCCAAACCCTCGTTTCTGTCTGGAGCAGGTGACAAAAAACGATAATCGCTCACAAAACTAAACGGTTACCTTCCTTATATTAGAAAGTCTATCTCACATATTCCAAAATAGTCTTTGTTAATTGATCCACCAGGTACGTGATAGCAGCTTCACCACGCGCAGCGGAAGCAGTACGCGCATCCTCCCCCATTTGGGCGAACAGTGGCTCAGCAGCGTCAAAGCACACGCCAGGATGATGGGTTTCAACAGGCGGCATGTGTCCACGCGGCCAGGCAACCGTGTCTTCCCGACCGGGACGTAGCGCATCCAGATCTACCCATTGTGGAAAGAGCGCCAACCCATACGAAGTTTCCTCGCGGGCCGCATGATCGCCGGGTAACTGTTCACCGCCGGCAATCTCCATTTCCGTGCCCCACAACAACAACACGTCGGGGTATACCCGTTGTAATGCAGGCAAGTGTTTGTCCAGGATCAAACTTTTCCAGGGGTAATGCCCCGCTAACAAAACAAGCACACGAAAGCCAAAAGTGATAAGTTGCTCCACCGTATTGACCAGGATCGCGGTTGAAGCATCGAGGGATTGGTAATGCGTCCAGCGAAAATCTCCATGCCCGCCCCCGGTCCCCCACCATAGCGTGGGGAGCAATATGCCCCCGGTACGCTCTGCAATGCGGACGCAGATATGTTCTGCCTTGAGACCATCTAATCCGACCGGTAAATGCCAGCCATGATGCTCAATCAGACCCAGCGGCCAAAAGGCAATGGGGGCAGTTGCAACACACGCTGCCAGTTCATCAGGTCGTAATTCTACGTAACGTCGCCAGGCCGAGGTTGTTTTCATAAGCAGTTCTCCATCGCTTCCATTAATGCTCTTCCATAGGTACGAAAGCGGTTATCGTCGTACCACCCCATACGCACATAGTGCTTCACGTCATCCCAGAAACGGTAAAACTTGAAGCGCATCCAAAAACGATCATCTGCCTCTATCTCCTGAAGATAGCGCTCCAACAACCCCAACTCAGGACGGCAATTAGGCAGATGAAAAAGATCAATCTCATAATCATTCCACCCGGCATCTATCGGGTCAATGATGCCCGTGAGTGTACACGTTGTAGGATCTACCATCATATTCCAGGCATTGTAGTCACTGTGAACCAGCACGGGTTGCCGTCCTACGTCATAAAAAATTTCCTCTGCCTGCTCAAAAGAGCGGTCAATCATGTTCAAAACGTGATCAGAAATCTTGGTACAATAAGGTTCCTGATGTATCAATGCGTGATAATCCGCGATGCGCGCCACAAAACAGGTATGCCAGCTTGCATAGAACGGCCCCTCGAGGTCGCCAAATCCCCCTGGATGGCTGACACTATGCCAGGCCAACAAATTCTCAATGACAGTGTTCACAAAATGTGCCTGCGTGCACGCGTCGGGGAAAGTTATCTTCGAGGCGTTGATGCCGGGAATGTACTCCATCACTAACGCCTCACACGGAAAGGTAGGGGAATGAGGATATAGCGCGTA
Organism: Anaerolineae bacterium; assembly: GCA_016931185.1. GTDB lineage: Bacteria > Chloroflexota > Anaerolineae > B4-G1 > SLSP01 > JAFGFI01. The sequence goes on along the minus strand of JAFGFI010000371.1, from coordinate 8,870 downwards.
AACTTCCGGCACGTTGACAATGGCATGAGACCGCAGCACCGCCAGTTGTGCCTGCTCTTTTATCCCCCGGCCGGCATATAAATGACATTTAACAACAACCTCATAAGGGGCAGTGTCCAATGAGACTTGATACACGCGCGCGTAGAAACCCTGTCCAATCTTCGCAAATCGCGTAACCGTGCCCCCGAACTGTTGTGTGATCTGCTGCGCGAGCAACTCACCATCATCCAATGGTTCCAGATTGAAAGATTGTTCCATTGTCACAACTATCCGATACGTCAGGTAAATGAAGATAAGAAATTAGAGATTAGATGACAAAAACAACATTCTAATCTCTAATTTCTTATTTTTTAGAACTCGATCTCGCGCTTCTCTTTAGCAGCTTTATATGCGCCTTCAAGCATTTGTGTAAGGTTGCGCCCGTCTTCCACAGTGATCGTCATAGAGGTATCGTGAAGGATCGCGCTGATCCATTGATCCATCGGCATAGGTAAGGCATCCGGCAACTTGGAGGGACTGATATAGCCCACGATGCCTCCAGCCTGAAGCTGAGTGCTATTGAGCAGCAAGCCGCCGCGTGGATCGCGCCCGATGTAGCCATCCGTGCCGTAGATCTCCATCGGGTTCGGACCGGCGCGATGCACAAACGCAGTATCCAGAATCCCAAGCGCACCACTCTTGAATTCGACGACAATGGCCGAGTTATCATCAATATCATAAGTACCGGAGAAGTTCTGGATTATGGACACCATGCGCTTGGGTTCCCCCATAAACCAGCGCATCACGTCTACGGTATGGCATCCCAGATCGAAGAGCGCACCGCCGCCGGCTAACTCTGCATCTCCAAACCAATCGTTATGTGCCTCTTTCGTGAACCAGACATCCAACGCTGCCGAATGGGCCACTCGCGCGCGCATCAAGGTAATCTTGCCCAACCATCCCTTGTCGAGTACCTCCTTCATAAACAGTGTTTCCGGTCGCACGCGGCTCGGTAGGGAAATCATAAACTTGATGCCACTGTCATTGACCAATTTGACAATCTCATCGGCATCCTGGGTAGCAATCGTAAGTGCCTTTTCGGTAAAAACATGCTTTCCGTGCTTGATGGCGGCCTTCATCACCCATGGGTGTTGCGACGTGTAGGCATTGATGACCACAGCATCCACATCGGGGCTGCTGAGTACCGCTTCCAAATCTCCGTACCAGGGCGCGCCAAATCGCTCGGAAGCGATCTTGCCCCGGACTTCGTCATCATCCCAGATACACTGAATCTGCGCATCAGGATGATCCAACGCATGCTGTGCATAACCGTTAGCGTGAACGTGAGCAAAACTGAGCATTGCAACTTTTAACATAGTTAACTCCCTCTGAAAATAGCGAATTACGAATTACGAATTTAATTTTTCATCCGACTGCCGGTGAACGATCGTCCGTTTGAGAAATTCCCCTGAAAATAACAAATAGAGAAATGTTTTTAAACATCCGGGATGCTTACTTTAACTTCGCCGCCGCTGGCCGCGGAATCAACCAGACCCTGGATAATGACGTTGGTCAGCAGCATTTCCTCCGGCGGAATAGGTGAAGGTTTACCCTCACGAATAGCTTCGGCAAAGCCTAGATTTTCCAGGCGGAACAGATCTACATCCTGCAACGAGGGTAATTGCGGCGTCACATCCGTCAACATCCCGAACTCGTGACGATAGACGGTTAGGGGATTCATCTTCAAGCCTCCCTGGGTACCCAGCAAGAGATTACCGCCTAACGAGTCCATGTGCATAATCCAGGAAGTCTTGAAAATCATCAACGCGCCGTTCTCAAAGCGCACGCTGGCGACGCCGAAATCTTCCACCTCCAAATCTTCCGGAACCCATTTCCAAGATCCCAGGACCGGCTTGTGGCTCTTACCTAGTGTATTGTTGGCGATGCCAGAGACGGCCACCGGTTTGGGATGCCCCATCAAATGCAATACTTCATCCAGTGCGTAAACGCCGATATCCGCGACGGTACCAATACCGGCCATATCTTTACGGATGAAACTGCCACCAGGGATACCACAGCGACGGCAAGCGACCGCTTCAGCGTAGTAAATATCGCCTAATGCGCCGGAATCCACAATGGTCTTCGCCGCCAGCCGGTACGGGCTGTAGCGGGTCTTGAGTGCAACCATCAGGAGCTTATCGGTCTCGTGGGCAGCCTTGGTCATCGCCGCCGCATCATTAAGCGTTGCTGCCATAGGCTTTTCAACTAACACGTGCTTCCCGGCACGCAGCGCGTCCACGGTGGGGGCGCAGTGAGCCTGATTGTACGTGGTGATATTGACGGCTTCCACTTCATCCATTTCCAGTATTTTGCGATAGTCCTCAAAAACGTGCGGGATACCGTAGCGTTTCGCAGTAGCCTCGGCGCGATCTTGCGCAATATCCGCCACTGCCACAACTTCGATCTCCTCCACACCGGCGAGGGCGCGCATGTGAGCCTGCGCAATCCCCCCAGCACCAATCAATCCCATTTTCAACGGTTTCATAGACAGCCTCCTCAATAAAAATTACACAGAAGTTACGATAACGCAGCCCACAAATGGTTTGTGGGCTGTGGTCTCAAACGACTAAAAAACCGATTTAGATTTCACTACCACGCACAGGTCTATCCTGATACAAAAAACACGCAGCATAATGACCGTCTTCGATCTGATAATCAGGAGGTCGCTGGCGCGAGCAGATATCCATCGCATGGGGGCAACGTTCAATATAAACGCATTTGTTCGCCTCGTGCGTCAGGGGACGGTCTGTGATTTTCACATTCGCCTTGGTCTCCCAACGTTGTGTCGGGTCGGGAGAAGGAATAGCCGTTAACAGTTGTTGCGTATAGGGATGCCCTGGTTGTTCGATCAGGGTCTCTATTTTCCCCGACTCCACTACGCGCCCAAAGCATAACACCATCATCTCGCCACCTAAATAATAGGCAGTTGCCAGGTCGTGAGTAATAAAGAGGCTGGAGATGTGGTACTTGTCACGGAAATCCGCCAGGACATTAAGGAATAACATGCGCACAGCAACATCAATCATCGAAATCGGCTCATCGGCCAGGATAATTTTGGGGCGCAACAGGTACATACGCGCCAACATCACCCGTTGACACTGCCCACCGCTCAACTGATGGGGATAGCGCCCGATAACATCGTCTGGACGTAAGTCTACCGCGCGCAAAGCTTCCTCTTTGAGCGATTGTGCCTCATCTGCCGAAGAACTTAATTTAAAATTCTTGATCGCAAGATCCAGCACGCGGTCAATTCGATAAAAAGGATTGTAGATACTAAACGGATCCTGGAATACCGGTTGAACGTTGCGACGATATTCCCACCATTCTTCTTTTGTCAGTGTGAAAACCTCCTTGCCCCTATAGAAAATCTTACCGCGCGTTGGAGGGGTCAGACCTAACATCATCCGCGATAACGTCGTTTTCCCACTGCCACTTTCACCGATCAAAGTGACGATGTTCGCCGGTTTGTCATGCAAGGACAAAGAAACCTGATCTACAGCAGCAATGTACTCGCGTTGGAAACCGGGGGTGGGAATATGAAACTCTTTCGTCACATTGCGGGCTTCAAGAACGGGTATATTTTGTGTTGTCTTCATCGTTTACTGCTCCTCAGAGGTCATGCCGTCATTGTAGAGGTGACAGGCCACAATCTGTTCTGGCGCGACCTCTCGCATAACGGGGGGTTGCTGGCGGCAAATTTCCATAGCCTTAGGACAACGAGGATGGAAACGGCATCCCGGCGGCCAATCCAATGGACTGGGCGTAGCACCGGGAATCCCCGTCATCCGTGAGCGATCCCCCCCGATGGTAGGAATCGAAGCGATCAATCCCTGGGTATAGGGATGGAGAGGGTTCTTAAAAATGCTCACCGCCGACGCAATCTCCACCATCAGCCCCGAATACATAATGCCTATCCGGTCGGCCAACTCAGCATGCACGGCCATATCATGCGTAACATAGATTAACGTCAACCCCAACTGTTCACGGATCTCTTTTAACTCTTGCAAAATGACCTGTTGGACATTGACATCCAAAGCCGTCGTCGGTTCGTCTGCAATGATCAATTCAGGCTTCAATGAAACTGCTGCTGCGATTGTGACCCGCTGTTTCATCCCCCCACTCAACTCGTGAGGATACATCCGCGCGACCGCCGGCTCCAACCCAACCATATCCAGGCATTCAAACATACGTCGCCGGGCTTCCTCCTTGGACATATTACTGTGTTCGTAGATTGCATCCAGAATCTGTCGCTCGACGCGCATCACCGGATTGAGTACATTCATCGCCCCCTGGGGAATATAGGCGATGTGTCGCCATCGCAACCGGCGCATTTCACCTGAAGGTATGGCGAGTAGATCAACGCCCATTGAGCTTGAACCGGAGACAGAACGATAGAAAATCGCCTCGCCACTTTCAATATACGCCGGCAGTCTAACCATACCCAAAATACCCTTCGCCAACGTTGATTTACCACAGCCAGACTCACCTGCCAAACCAAAAACCTCATTACGGTTGATGGTCAAGTCTATGCCATCCACTGCCTGCGCATTCCCGCGCGTCGTCTTATACCAGACCCGGAGGTTCTTGATATCTAACAATGTTTGTACATTTGATTGTTTGTTCATCGACTATTTCTCCGTGGTCACTTTCTGCAAGCGTGGGTTGAGATATTCTTCCATACCACGGTTGATCATCGTGATGGCCATAAAGATAAGCACAAGGGCACTCACAGGGATCAGTAATATCTCAAGGCGTCCCATACTATAGACTGCCCACCCGTTAGCAAAGTTAATCATCAACCCCAGAGTGATAATATTGGATGGCCCAAGTCCAATAGCCTCAATACCGACCTCAGCTACCATTGCCCCGACGGTACTAAAGGCAAACCCCATCAACAAGTAAGGCATTAAATTGGGCAAGATTTCGGTGAAGATGATGGCAAAATCGCTCTGACCGGAGACTTTTGCCAATTCGATATAGGGCCGCTCTTTCATTGTCATCACCTGCGCCCGAATAGTACGGGCGGAGAACGGCCAGCTAAACAACGCCAGAATCAACGCCATCGTCGCAACCCCCAGTTCGGGGGTAACCATAGCAAGCGCGACCAGGATCGGATAAGAAGGGATAACGATCAACATGTTGGTAATCGTTAACAACACAGAGTCTATCGTACCTCCCTTGTAGCCAGAAATGAATCCCACAAACACGCCCACGCCGGTTCCCACAATACCAGCCAAGAACCCAATGAACAGGGTAGTACGCAATCCCGCCAGATAATCGGTCAGCAAGTCACGACCATGGCCATCTGTTCCCAAAGGGTGTGCGGCAGATCCTGCCTCCCAACGCCGGAACAACCCCGGTCGCGCGGGAGTGTTTTCCCCAATAATCGGACGATAGAACAATGGGGCCATTAAGGCAATCCCCACAAAACAAGCCAGGACAAGGACTCCAAATTTAAATTTGCCACTCGTGCGCCAGCAACTACGCAGAAAGTTCAGCATCTCATACCTCCTACGCCTTGATAGCGGTGCGGACGCGCGGATCAATCATCGGCAATAACAAGTCCACCAGGAGACTTGCCGTCATCACACTGACCACCGATAGAATGATAACGCCCATCATTGCGTTATAGTCAAAGATGGCGATAGCCCGGCTCATCACTTGGCCCAACCCTGGATAGACAAACATCGCCTCGATCAGTAATTGCCCACTCATCATTGAGCCAATAGTCAGCGCCAGACCCGTTGCCTGTGGGAGCATCGCATTTCGCAGTGCGTACCGGATCATAATATCTCTAGGCTTAAGGCCCTTGGCCTCGGCGTACATCAGATAATCCTCACCGATATTACTAATCACCAAAGAGCGCGTGGACAAAATCCAACCCGCCAGCGACACAATAACAATCGCCAGCGCAGGCAAAAAGCTATGGCTAATCACACTCCTGATGAAATCCCAATTCCACCCGATTGCGTACTGCGCATCAAACGCGCCGCGGGTCGGTAACAACTTCCATTGATAGCCTAAGAATAGAACCAAAAAGAGGGCGATCAGATACGAAGGGACCTGGGAGAGGCCGATAGAAACGTTAGTAATAAGGTCGCTGACCGGCGAATCGCGGAACCATGCCGCGATAGAACCCACCAGCAACCCTAATACCCAAGAGATGACAATCGAAACGCTCAGCAGCCCAACAGTCCACGGAATAGCTGCTGCCAGCAAGTCCTCCACCGGGGTAGGAAAGGCGATAAAAGAAGGGCCTAGATCAAGTTTGAAAATCACGTTATACATGTAACGTGTATATTGCTCCCATAACGTGCCCGTCATACCAAATTTTTCTTTGTAACTGTTCACCATCGCCTCGCCCCCCTCGATGGTTACAGAATATGTGCGTTCCAGTCCCTTGATCCAGTTCTGGATCGGATTACTGGGGATAAGACGAAACATAAAGAAAGTGATCGTCAAAGCCCCGAAAATAGTAAGAAAGTAGTTAAGAATTTTACGAACATAATACGATAAAACCGGGTACTTTCTAAATATCTTTAACATAAGCACCTCTCATAACAAGGTTGACTGATCTAGTGACACAACGAACTTAGATATACCATGCTGAACAAAATAAAAACCACCAGAACTTCATCTCGCCCAGTATGATGGTGGTGTATCTGTGTCACTATTTAAATCGGGAAGCCTCCCCGCGAGCGATGGACAGACTTGCCGGGGTAACTCAGATCCCACACCTCACGCGGAGATGTGGGATCTGAAGTGAACAACATCCATTATTTGGGTGTAACCTGGAAATAAACTTGCTCGATCTGGCCCCACCAGTTGAAAGGAACGGTGTAGAGATTTTCGTTGGATGGCATGTTATCCCAGTAGGTGGTATTGAAACTGACGGAGTAATAGGTCTCGATGAGGGGAACACCGGGCGGATCCTGCAGCCAGAGATCGAACATCTTCATATAAAGGTCCTGCGCAGCAGGATCATCGGGATCCACAGCCTGCAGAGCCAACAGCGTTTGATCGTACTCCTCATTGCAATAGCGCATCTCGTTACCATTAGTAGCGCGCTCGCCGAGAGGCGTAACACGGTCACAGGTATAACCACCATACAGCTCTGTCGGATCTACGGTCGCACCGCAGAACCACCAGAAACCGATATCGAACTCACCCATATCAACATTATCCCAGAAGACACCCTCGACGTACTCGAAGGTTGCTTCAATGCCGATGGACTTCAATTCCTCGGTGAAGTCCTGCCCCATCAAATACTCATTGCCGCCGACACCAACCGGTGTGGTAACGGCAAGAACAACCTGCTGTCCATCAGGACCAATCAGCTTACCGCCTTCCTGCTTGTAACCGATGCTCTCAAGCAGTTCCAATGCTTTGTCGGGGTTATATTCCAACGTTCCCCAGGTTTCCTTAGCATCCTCGTTGATGAACTTATCAAGGTTGCGGTAGTCGGCCCATAGCCCCTGTGCGGGCTTAGAAGGTGGCGACCAGATATTCTCACCCCACTTTTCGCGGTTCATCAACATAGACATTGCGCGGCGGAACTCAGGTTGATCGAGTGGCGCTTTGGCCGTATTGAACCACGCGGCACGCGGGCAAGGATCAACATAAACTACCTGGTTGATCTGAGGGAGATCGGCCTTGTTCTGTACGTAATTGTCATAGGACAGACCAAAGATGTCCATATTGTTCTCTTTGACCTCAGCAAGCTGCTGCTCTGCGCCAGGTCCGGTACGATAGATGGCGTACTTGGCCTCGGGGAAATTGCCCAGGGCCTTGCCCCAGTAATCCTCATTGCGTTCCCACACGTACACCTTATTCTCAGGATAGACGGCGGAGAGTTTGTAAGGGCCAGTATAAACCGGCGGGTTGTTCTTGAAGGTATGCGCGTCTACTTCGCTCCAGATGTGTTCGGGTACAATAATCGTACCACTGACGATGCGACACCAGAGCATCAAGTGCTGGCGAGGACGAGGCTCTTTCATGTCGAAGACGACGGTGAAGTCATCGGCTGCATAGACCTCATTCCAGAACTCCGCATCAGACTGTGGCAAGCCACCCAGGTCATCATACTCCGGGTTCATCGCCATATTCATCGTGAAAGCCACGTCATGGGCTGTAAACGGCTCGCCATCATTCCATGTTACACCCTTGCGGATGTAAATTTTCAGCTCGGTGTAATCGTCATTGTACTCCCAACCCTCGGCCAACCACGGGATGATCTCGCCGGTAGCATAGTTCGTGTACCAAAGATACTCGCGTACATACTGCCCGACACCATTTTGATAGTGCTCACCGTTGGGAATGAAGGGGTTGAAGCTATCAAAAATCGAGAAATCAACCTGGTCACTGATGATGGCCTCAGAACGGTTAAAGGGCATCGTGACACCATTTACAGAAAACTCTTCCGTGACCTCTTTCGGCTCCTCTGGCGTAGTCACGGCCTCTACAGGTTTGGGCGTTGGAGTTGGTTTAGGGGTTGAAGTAGGTTGATCTTCCTTAATAACGGGGGGATTAATAATCTCCGCCGTCGCCGTGGGGGCCGCCGTTTCTGTTGGCGCACCACCACACCCGGCTACCATTATTATAACCAACATAGCTACTAACAGGTTATACAACCATTTATGTGACATCTGTCATTTCCTCCTCGTGAATTTTAGAACAAATTAACAGAAACGTATACAAAATCTATAATCTATTCATTTTTTTACCGGATATCCTCACCTCCTTTAAAAATTAGAGATTAGATGTTGAGTGCCACTAATCGCGATAGGGGCAGGCTTAATGCTCACAAGTGCCACTAATCGCGCAGGATTCTT
>JAFGFI010000370.1 GCA_016931185.1 Anaerolineae bacterium | reverse complement strand
CTATAAAATATAATATAGTTATAATTCGGTATAAATAATTAGATTTTTTCATTAGGGAGCGGGACGGTGCGAGGGCGATTTAGTTTGAGCTTTGTTATGGGAATAACCATTATTGTGTTGAGTGTGCAACCAACTTTGGCATACACATCCACCTCTCATAATGCAGAAGAAACACCTTCCTATGTTGTCTTTATGCCGCTCATCACGCTCAATTATGCTCCTCCCTCTCCGACTTTGCTCCCTAATGATCCTTATTACACGAGTCAGTGGGCGTTGGATCGCACCAATGCGCCGCGCGCCTGGCGAGAATCCGATAGTTCTCTGGGCAAAGGTGTATTGATTGCGGTGCTTGATACGGGGGCAGATTTTGAACACGTAGACCTTACTGCAAAACTGCGAAGCGATATTGACAAGGATTTTGTGAACGACGACGACGAAGCACAGGATGACCATGGCCATGGGACACACGTAGCCGGTATCGCGGCGGCGGCTACAAATAATGAAGAAGGGGTAGTAGGGTTAGGTTGGGATGCAGAAGTTCTCCCCCTCAAGGTGTTGGATAAGAATGGAGGTGGATCATTAGCAAAATTAGTCAATGCGGTTTACTACGCTACCGACCAGGGCGCGAACATTATCAATATGAGTTTGGCCACGGATGCTGATTATAATCTGCAATGTTCACAGTTTCCAGCGTTGCTTGAAGCTTTGCAGTATGCTTATGAACACGATGTACTTGTTGTTGTCGCGGCCGGCAATGATAACGACGACGCCGGCAAGGTTGTTCCGGCAAACTGCCCTTACGTACTTACTGTGGCCGCGACTGATAGCAGCGATACGCGAAGCTACTTCAGCAATTATGGTTCTGTCATCGATATCGCAGCGCCGGGCCAGAACATTTATAGTACGAAATTGGGAAATAAGTATGGGACCAAGAGAGGAACTTCGATGGCAGCGCCTTTCGTTGCCGGTCTGGCATCATTAGTGTGGGCCAAATTTCCAGAATATACGCCAGACCAGGTAAGTGATACAATTCTCAATAATGCCATCGATCTTGGAGAAGTGGGACGGGATACCAGGTATGGCTGTGGTAGGATAGATGCTTTAGCAGCCGTTGCACATGGAATTACTGGCGACACAGTATGCCGGACTGATGCACTCAGTGCTGCCGATCATAGTGTGGGAAATATACCGGGGCAGGCATTTGTGCTTACGCCAGAAACTCCACCCCGACACAATGTGTCGGCAGAGACCTTTGTAGCAGGGCACCTGATTGTACGGTTGAATCTTGACCGTACACAGGATACATTGATGAGCGAGTATAACATTGAAACCCTACAGACTCTCGCTAATGACATAGTATTGGTTCGCGTTCCTTTGGGCGCGGAATGGGACACAGCACAAAAGTTAATGGTAGAAGGTGTCATTGAATATGCACAACCGGATTATAGAGTGTTCGCGCAGTAACCGGATGTGATAACAAGTTTAAAAGGTAGTTAGCGTAGATAAAACCATAAAGCGCTGAGGTAGATCACCTCAGCGCTTTATGGTTTATATGTTGCGGAGATTAATCTTTGGCCGGTGAGTGGGCTTCTTCTGGAAATTCGTGCGTGTGCAAGCCTATGATGAATAACAACGAAGAAAGCCGGTTCATGTAAACCAGGTTTGGAGGTGTTATCTCAGATTCGACTTCAGCCAGAGCGACCAGTCTGCGCTCGGCCCGCCGCGCAACTGCGCGGGCAAGGTGACAGGCAGCTTCAACCTGGGAATCCCCAGGCAGAACGAAGTTTTGTAGGGGAGGGATATTCTCCTCCAGATTAGTCATAGTTTCCTCAAGCCAATACACCTCAGTTTGTGAAACCCCTGGAAAGTGTTGTCGTGTCTCTGCTACTGCGGCTACGTGCGACATAAGCGCGCAGAGATGATGTTGGGTGGTGAGTAGAATTTCCTTAAGCGTTTCACCCCTCACCAGCGCGCGCGCTACACCAATGGCACAGCTTGTTTCATCCAGATCACCGAGTGTATCAATGGCTATACTGCTCTTGGAAACAGTAATTTTCCCAGAGAGCCGTTCTGTATAACCGGTATCTCCTTTACCCGTATAGAAGATGGATTTGTGCATATCAATACCTCTTTTGTTAGCGCGTACAAGCGTTGTGATGTAGCCGCGCTTTCCATAGCGCGTTCTTTGTCCCCCACCGATTATACGTGCTAACCCTCTTTTTAAAATTGTATACGTTTAGTTTTGTGAGCCAACGGCGCCATTGACGGCAGCAAAGCGGCTAAAGCTGTAGGAAAGGAGTGTTTTTTCGTTGGCGGGTGTAGCCCGCCAACGAAAAAACACCCCCAAATCCTCGCTTCTGTCTGGAGCAGGTGACAAAAAACGGTAATTGCTCACAAAACTAAACGGCTACTTAACATTTATCCGTCTATGATTCTTTTCCAGATCCGCAGATAACAATTTGGGTCAATGATAAAACATTTGACAATTTAGAGAAATGGTGTGTATTTAGTTTATGTTAGCGAAGGGAGGGAACCAATGTTAACATATAATACTCGGTCTAAAACACGTATGTTTTGTTTAAGTGTCTGTATCCGCCTAGGGTTGGCTACAACTCTGGGTATCAGCCTATTGTTTGCAATGTTGATGGCACTAAATGTGTTCCATCCAGTACAGGGTGCTGAAGGGTCTTTAATACCCCCTTCACCAATGCGCCAAAATGCGCCCCCGGATGTGTTCCCTGTCATTACGGCTACAGATTCTCAATATCAGGGTAGCATCTCCGGCGACTGTATAGCTTACCGGGGACAAGAAGGTGGCGTGTACCTTCACAATCTGACAACAGGGGAAACACTTACGATTACGGATAAACCTGATGAGGTGCGTAAGGTTACTATTTCACAAGGTGTCGTCGTGTGGCGCAGTGAGCGAAGTGGAGAGCAAGGACTGTGGGGGTATTATAATCCACAGTGTAGTGATGCCGGCCCTTTTACTGCTACTGAGGTGATTACACCATTTTATATTCTCAATCGTGGATATTCTCATGCAGTAGAAATCTCAGATGAAATGATCGTCTACATGGCATGGACACCCGCAGGCATGTGGTATACGGCTATGATTGAGTTGGACGCTAATAATAACGGTGTGCCTGATGCCGTTGAGCCAGGGTATGATCCTACTGCTGATGACATTTGGCATCGCCTTTCGTGCTGTGCGCATTGGCCTCATGGATATGCGCAAACCCTCCCCGTTATTTATTGGGATGAGGATTATAAAGTCGCATGCTGGTATAACAACGCTTGGGGTGACCATATTGACTGTTATGATCTCTCTCACGATGATGATCATGATGGGCTTTTAGATTGGCAGGAAACCGCCCCATCCCCTTGGAGTGGCCAATATCGTGTTGTTACCGACACAACATTGGCCTTCGATTGGCAAGGTATCCTCGCCGTTCACCGCGATCTTCTTGTATGGTCTGATGCTTGTGACGCCGGGTATTGCGGAAATAGTATACATATCCTGGATTTAGATCTGGATGACGATCACATTTTGGACCGCTACGACGAAGATATGACGGCAACAGGCCCGTCTCAGTTTGTGTTACCCCGCTGGCCATGGCGCCACGAGTATCCCGAGATCTGGCAACCTTATGTCGTCTGGTCTGATCGTGGGCAAGATATATATGCCTATGATTTAAATTTGGATACAGGCAGTGATGGGATTCCCAATTGGAAGGACATTGATCGTCCCGTTGCGGACCCCGCCGAATTTCGTATTACGCTGGACCTACGGGCACAAAGCGAACCGGCAATATGGGGTAATACCGTCATTTGGGAAGATGCACGTTATGGAGATTGGGATATTTACGGCGCGACCTTAACGCCGCGTGTCCCCGTTTCACGCGCGGTTGAGGACCAGGCCAGTTACTGGTTGGATCAACAAACTGTCGTTTTCCCAACCATTGCGGATATTCCTGGCTATATCGCCGTCAGTGGAATGATTACTCGTTACAAATCGTTTACGTGTACCGCCTCAGAATATGTGCGCCGGGCGTGGTATAGTCCCAGCATAGGATCTTATGTTATCGGCTATGATTACTGCCACTATGGCACACTTGATCAAAAGAATTCTATGGCCCGATTGGGACGCGGTTTTACTTACGATCAGGGATTGGCCCTTATCGCGCGAACGATGACTGCGCAAACTGAGCAGGCCGACAGTCTGGCAAGTTATGTGAGCAGTTTCCAGAATGACGGACAATTACCTACAACGCCTATCGGCAGTTTTGGTTTTTCTTTCAACGGTATGGGGTATGGTGGCGAAAAAGACAGTTTTTATGATATGGATTACCTGCGCCTTGGCGCCAATGCCTGGCTCGGTTATGGTCTTCTCTTTTACAGCCTTCAATCCGCCGACCTCCGCTATTTGGCAACCATTACCCGCACCGCCGACTATATCCTTAGTCATCAAATCATTACTCCCACAGATCCGCGTTACGGGCTGTTTACCGGGGGAACTGGTAGGTGGATAGCTAACACTGATGTCTTTACCGATGAAGCTATCGGATGGGTAGCGACTGAACACAATATTGATATTTACTTTTTCTTGCGCGACCTTGGGCGAATGACGGGAGAACAACGGTACAGTGATGCCGCCGAATTGTTGCGCGACAATATGACAAAGCTTTGGGATGAAGCAAAAGGCCGTCTTAATCAGGGGATGAATATCACCGGAACGCTCAATACCGGGGATGCCCTTGATGCAGCCTCGTGGGGCGCGATCTACTGGACCGCGAGGGGAGAATTGACGAAAGCTAAACGTTCCCTAGCGTACGCAGATATAGTGTATAGTAACACGGTCACCATCAGCAATGTGGGCGACCTTAGCGATGCATTGACGCTTTGGGGATACAAGCTGTACACCGGCACGGCAGAGCCGGAGGATATTGACTGGCCGGCAACGGATGTTGTTTGGTCTGAGGGTTCGTTGGGCGTAGCAATGGCTGCGTTGAAGTTGGGGTATGCTTTGCTGGAGGAAGGGGATTTACGAGGGCACATCTATATCCAAAAAGCCCAATTGATCCTGGACGAAATGGAGAAACTCCAAACTGTGGATGCCAATGGGGGTCTGTTATATGCCGTCTCCCCCATCACTACCCTCACCGACTTCCCCCAGGCGCCCAGTGTGGCCGGAACGGCCTGGTTCTTGATGGTTCAACGCGCGACGGCAGATCGCGCACTACGGGATGCGTTCTGGGGATCGGATTCGCTAAATCATTGCTATGCACGGCTGAATGATGGCTTTATCTACCCCAGTGTTCAAGCCGCGGTCAATGCGAGTACGCATCCTACCGATGTGATCAAAGTGGCAGGATACTGCTCGAACGTCAATGCCCAAGGTGGCATAACGCAGGTGGTTTACCTCAGCAAAACCCTGACGATTCAGGGCGGCTATACGATGACAGACTGGCTTATCCCTGATCCTATTGCGCACCCGACCACCCTGGATGCACAAGGAAAGGGGCGCGTGCTTTATATTTCCGGGGACATCAGTCCTACTATCGAAGGATTGCGGCTTACAGGGGGTGATGCAACCGGACTAGGCGGAGGAGAAGATGCGCGCGATGCCGGTGGTGGCGTGTGCATCATTCAGGCATCTGTGACCCTCAGTGACTGTGGGATTGAGTATAACAACGCCGATTTAGGAGGTGGCCTATACTTTACAGGTAGTATGCGTTCGACTTTGATCAACAATGCCGTTCTCAGCAACACGGCAGGCATCACGGGTACCGGAGGAGGGTTGTGTTTCTATTATAGCGATGGCGCGTTGTTGGCGCACAATTTGATCAATGGAAATAGAACTGAACGGGGTTTGGGAGGCGGATTGCATTTAGAAAACAGTGCTAATGTGATTTTGAACAGCAATACAATTAAAGAAAATATGGCCAATCCATTCCCAAAAGCGGGGAGTGGGGGAGGAGGCGGAGGTATATCCTTTTACAACTGCCCTAATGCAACGTTACAGAGTAACATCATTGTGCGGAACAGAGCTAGTGGGAGCGGTGGGGGAAATTTCATCGACAGCCCTGGTGCAACGCTTATCGATAACATAGTCAATGAAAACATAGCGAATCATATAGGTGGCGGGATGAAGCATTATGCTGGTATGAACTTCTTACGAAGTGGCTACGCCACTCTAATGAGTAACACTATCAGCTACAACTCCGCTGCTAATACGTGTGGCGGACTGTGTTTTTCGGCAAGTGACTACATAACACTGACAAATAACACTATAGCTCATAATAATGCGGGAACGACTGGCTTTGTTGTGGCAGAAGGTGGTGGGATAAAATTAACTGGCGCGCGCAATGTAACATTAAGTGAAAACACAGTACTCAGCAATACCGCTATCACTTTTGGTGGAGGGTTATACTTGAATCATTTATCCAATCTGGTAATGATCGACAATGTCGTCCAGGGAAATGAAGCGAAGCAGGGTGGCGGCATCTGGCTTGCGAACAGTGCCGGTCAACTGAACGGTATAACTATAACGGCTAACACTGTTTACAGTTATCCAGGCTACACTATTGAGGGTAATGGTGGGGGATTATATCTGTTCAACAGTACTGCCATCTTAACAAATACGATCATCGCTGACAATGAAGCTGAAACCGCAGGTAGTGGAATGTACACCTTAGATTCTTCTTTCCCTAATGCGACACACGTGACCCTGGTACACACCACTATCGCCAATAATAAGAACGGAGATGGGATAGGCCTTTATATCCGCGGTACTAATAGCACGATAAACCTGGTCAACACCATCGTGGTGAGTCACAACGTAGGGATTACCGTCGCGGCAGGAAATACAGCCACCCTGAACGGTGTATTGTGGTATAGCAACATGACTGACACAGATGGTAGTGGCAACATTATCGTCACAAATGCCCACACCGGAGATCCTGCCTTCGTGGATCCCGGTGCCGGGGATTACCATATCCAATTGACCTCAGTCGCTATTGACAGGGGGGTGAGCACAAGTGTAAACGACGATATGGATGGCGATTCACGCCCGCAGGGCAGTGGCTACGATCTGGGGGCTGATGAGACCGGTATAGCTGTGACCCAACACGTCACGCCAAATCCAGTTCTTGCCGGTACACAACTGACCTATACGCTTCACATCACGAACACGAGTTTTATAGATGTACATGCTACCATCACCGATATATTGCCATCGCAAATCAGTATAGGCGAAACCTCAGGTGGCACTGTAGTGTTGCCTGCGCGCCCTATAACCTGGACGAGTACTATTCCCGGCTCTCGTGGCGTGTGGACAGAAACTATCGTGGTTACTGTGGAAAAGACCTACAGTGGCACAATAAGCAATGTTGTGTATGTCACCAGTCCAGAAGGCGCGACAGGCGTCGCAACGGCCACTTCACAAATGATCTCCCCCCCGGCCATTCCCGAATTATTGTCGCCCCCAAATGGTACGCTCACGAATACTTCTGTCCTGACCTTGAGCTGGCAGGCCGGTACAGGTGTGCAACCAACCGGTTATAATGTGCAATTGGACGGTGGTGTAATAACCACTACGGGCACGACTTCTGTATCTCTTCTTTTAAACGGCCTTCACGTATGGAGCGTGCGTGCTTACAATGCAGTCGGCTACTCCGACTGGACCGTTCCCTGGGAGATCAGGTTAGATACAGTCGCCCCCGACTCTCCTATATTAGTTACTCCCGCAAATGGTACTTGGTTTAATATACCCCAAGCCTCTTTCACCTGGGAACACAGTCCCAGTTTAGATGTGGCTGGTTACCTTCTGAATTTTGATGCTCTCGCGGTTGATGTAGGCTATACGAATCAGTACACTACAATCCTTGATGATGGAATTTATACATGGACCGTCGCTGCCTATGATACATTAAGTAACACCAGTTCTTATCCTGCTGCCTGGTCATTCATTGTAGATACTTCCCCGCCAAACGCACCAACATTGCTTGCGCCGGCGAACAATACCATAACGAATGTGAATGTTATAACCTTCACCTGGAGTGACGAAGCTGCAAGTGGTGCGGTCAGTTACACATTGCGTCTCAATACTATCCCCTACACATTGCCCATTCCCTACTCGACAACAGTGCTAGATGATGGGAACTACACTTGGACGGTAAGGGCATTAGATAGAGCCGGTAACATAAGTGCTGTTACTGAAACTTGGCAACTAGAGGTTGCTACAACTTCACCAAGTTATTTATACTTGCCGTTGATAATACGCGAATAGCCTGCTCTGTTGATTTCAATAAACAAACACGCTCGCGTTGCGCGAGCGTGTTTGTTTATTGAAACGTAGTGGGGACTTAATTAGTCCGCAGCCATACTGCTGAAATCCAACGCAGCTAACTGCTTGTAGTACGTCCAGCGCCACTGTGCATCCTGGCGTGCTAACTCAAGTAATTCCGCAGCACGCTCGGGTTTAGAGGCCAGCAATGTCTTAAAGCGCACCTCATTGTACATATATTCTTTGATGTCCAGTGGGGGCTTATCTTCACGCTGATGCGGGCGATAGTCGAGCTGCAGCGGGTTCTTGCCCTGTTGTGCCAGACGCGGGTCGTACCGGTAGAGAATCCACGCGCCGGAATCCACGGCCTTCTTCTGCTGACCAAAGCCAAGCTTCATCTGTGGAATGCCGTGTAAGATACAATGGCTGTAAGCAATGATGAGGCTCGGTCCATCGTAAGATTCTGCTTCACGGAACGCTTTGAGGGCCTGCCCATCGTCTGTCCCCAGTGAAATCTGCGCGACGTAGACGTTGCCATAAGTCATCGCCATTAAGCCTAGGTCTTTCTTGGGCAATGGACGACCTGCTGCCGCGAACTTTGCGACTGCGCCGCGCGGGCTGGCTTTAGACATCTGACCACCGGTATTGGAGTACACCTGTGTGTCCAGTACCAGGACGTTGACGTTACGTCCCTGTGCCAGGACGTGGTCCAATCCGCCGTAGCCAATGTCATAGGCCCACCCATCGCCACCCAAAATCCAAACGGAGCGACGTACTAACACATCGGCCAGGCTTAACAAATCCTTGGCCGCGGGGCTATCTTCTTCGGCCAGGCGGACCTTTAGCTGCACGACACGGTCACGCTGCGCGGCATAATTGGCCTCGGTCATCTGTTCTGCTGTGAGCAGCCCGTCGGCTAACTCGTTTCCCAATTTATCACGGAATTTCTCAACCAACTCACAAGCATATTCCTCTTGCTTGTCCAATGTCAGGCGGAAACCATAACCAAACTCAGCGTTATCCTCGAACAAGCTATTGTTCCAGCTTGGCCCACGGCCATCCGCATTCTTGGTATAGGGCGTTGTGGGCATATGCCCTCCGTAGATCGAAGAACATCCGGTAGCATTGGAGATAATCGCGCGGTCGCCAAAAAGCTGGCTGAGCAGGCGGACGTAGGGCGCTTCACCACAACCAGGGCACGCGCCGGAGAACTCAAATAACGGGCGTAAAAGCTGCGTTTCCTTCACCAAGTTCAAATTCAAGTCAGCGCGGTCGTAGTCAGGAATCTCGTTAAAGAAGAAATTCCAGTACTCACGCTGCTGCGCGCGAATGGGTGGCTGCGGGGTCATATTGATGGCTTTACGGCCAGGGTTTTCCTTGTCGTTCGCCGGGCAGGTTTCTACACACAGGCCACAGCCGGTGCAGTCCTCTGGCGCGGCCTGGATTGTAAATTTCTTGCCCTCGAATTTGCGGCCCTTGGCGTCGGCAAACTGGAAGCCTTCCGGTGCGTTTTCCAGGATTTCAGGTTCATAAACCTTCATTCGAATCACGGCATGCGGGCAGGCCATCGCGCACTTGCCACATTGGATGCAGACATCAGGATTCCACACAGGCATCTCTAGCGCGACACTGCGCTTCTCATACTGTGTTGTGCCGGTGGGGAAGGTGCCATCAACGGGCATTGCGGAGACAGGTACCTCATCACCGCGCAACGCGGCAATTTTGGCCGCGACTTCGTAAACAAAATCCGGGCCGCCGGGAACCATTACAGGAGGTACCTCAACGGTGCTGGTTGCTTCGGCAGGCACCTCAATCTCGACCATATTCGCCAGCGCGTTATCTACCGCGGCGTAGTTCATCCTAACAACATTTTCGCCCTTTCTGATAAAGCGCTTGTGAATGGCCTCTTTAATCTTTGCAATGGCCTCATCTCTGGGCAACACCCCGGAGAGTGCAAAGAAGCAGGTCTGCATAATGGTGTTAATGCGACCCGGCATTCCGGCCTGTTTTGCGACTTCGTAAGCATTGATCGCGTAGAACTTGAGCTTTTTGTCAATAATCTGCTGCTGAATGTGACGTGGCATTTTATCCCAGGTTTCTTCAGGGGCGTAAGGAGTATTTAACAAGAAGGTTGCGCCCTTCTGAGCAGGCCCTAACACATCCAGCTTTTCAAGAAATACAAATTGATGGCAACCGATGAAACTCGCGGATGTGATCAAACACGTCTGGCGGATGGGGCGTGGCCCGAAGCGCAAGTGTGATATCGTGTACCCACCCGATTTTTTGGCATCATAGGCAAAATATCCCTGCGCGTAGTTATCCGTCTCCATACCGATAATCTCAATGGTATCGTGATTCGCCCCCACCGTACCATCTGAACCTAATCCGTAGAATAGCGCGCGGGTCACATTGCCGGGTTCAATATTGAAGGATGGATCATATTCAATGCTGGTATGTGTGACGTCATCGTTGATACCTACGGTGAAATGATTCTTGGGATTATCCTTTTTCATTTCATCAAAGATACCCTTGACCATCGCCGGTGTGAATTCTTTGCTTGACAGCCCGTAGCGTCCGCCAATAACTTTGATGTCACTGCGTCCGGTTTCGGTCAACGCGGTAATAAGGTCAAGATACAGGGGTTCGCCGGCACTGCCGGGTTCCTTGGTGCGATCCAGCGCGGCAATTAGTTTGACAGTTGCCGGCAACGCGGCAGAGAATGCTTCAACACTAAATGGGCGATAAAGACGCACTTTGAGCAGACCGACCTTTTCGCCCTGTGCAACCAGATACTCAACGGTTTCATGGGCTACCTCAGCACCAGATCCCATTAACACAATTACGTGCTCGGCATCAGGCGCGCCGACGTAGTCAAAAAGATGATACTCGCGGCCCACTACTTTAGCGAATTTATCCATGACCTTCTGAACAATTTCTGGAGTTTTGAGGTAATAGGGGTTGACCGTTTCACGACCCTGGAAGTAGACATCAGGCCCTTGTGAGGTACCGCGCAGGATAGGTTTATCAGGATTGAGTGCGCGCGCGCGGTGCTCGCGTACCAGGTCGTCGTCAATCATCGCTTTGATATCATCACGGGTCAACTGTTCAATCTTGTTCAACTCGTTGGTTGTGCGAAAACCGTCAAAGAAGTGTAAGAAGGGGACGCGGGCTTCTAGGGTAGCAGCCTGGGAAATCAACGCGAAATCTTGAGCTTCTAGCACTGAACTACTCGGCATCATAGCAAAGCCTGTCGCGCGGACTGCCATAACGTCACTATGGTCACCAAAAATAGAAAGGGCCTGGGTTGCCAAACTGCGGGCTGCTACATGGATTACCGCTGACGTTAGCTCCCCGGCTATCTTGTACATACTGGGGATCATTAACATTAAGCCTTGGGATGCGGTAAAAGTTGTCGTCAAAGAACCGGTTTGTAATGCACCGTGAACCGCCGCCGCCGCGCCACCTTCGGACTGCATTTCCACAACCAGGGGTACAGTCCCCCAAATATTTGTTTGTCCCGCAGCCGAGAAGGCATCTGCCATCTCGCCCATCGAACTGGAGGGAGTAATTGGGTAAATGGCAATGACTTCGTTGATCTTGTGAGCAACATAAGTACACGCCGTATTACCATCTACCACTACCATCTTACGCTCTGTCATAAAAAAACCTCCTGAGGTTATTATAAGGATCTTTTCGTAAACTCATTATAGGCCATTTCTGAATGGCACAGTAATAACTATACTTATACTCAAATTATAGCATAGCGTTTTCCTGCGTCAAAGGAACATTTGAGATCAAAGACTACAAAAGTACAGATGGCGGCATTTTGCACGCTGTTTATCCAACGTAAGCACTTGGCAAAACAGACTCCTCGTAAGACTTTTGTGGTCTGACTTATGCTCAAGTCAAGTGCGATAACTCAGATTTTCTTAAAAGCACAGATGGACCTAACCGGAAAGAAGACACGCAACACTCTGCCAAAGAGAATCGCATGTCTTCTTTTCCCTGTAAGCGCCCGTAAAAGAATAGGGTGTGTCTATGAGTTAACTATCCAATAAAACGCCAAACGTCAAAATCCGTTGTATTTTATGTTTGACGTTTTATAACAGTACATTCTCCAACTGACATGGAACACACCCTCAAGATGACACCCATCATGAGAGTTTCGTGCTGCGTAAGTAAGTGAGAGCATTGACAATGATCGCGGTTGCCGCATCTAAATCCCAGCGTCCTGTGTTGAGTATAAGATGATAGAGCATAGGGTGCTCCCACTCAATATCAAAGAAGTGCAGCAGATATGCAGCGGCGGCGGATTCTTTTTCCTTTACCAATGTGCTGGCCTCTTCCATGCTGATATTTTCGCGCTCCTTAACCCGCAAGGTTCGCGCCCCTAACGGCGCTTCAAGGCGTACATGTAACACGCCGGGTTTTTCTCTCAAGATAGCCTGGCCTCCACGTCCTATAATGACCACATTGTCCTGGTTATAGGCTGCCAGGATAGTATCCTTGACCAGATTCACACATTGAGCTTCGTCCAGGGACTCCACTTTGAGTGCTCCACTGCCGGCCATGCTGGTGGGTTTGGCTCTGCCAAGTAACCGGTCCATAAACGTCCGCACTTTGTAGTTTTCCTCGGAGAAGTCAATGATTTCGTCTTCGGAAAGTCCTACCTCTGCGGCGACACGTACCATAAGATTTTTATCAAAATAACGATAGCCTAATATATTGCATAGACGTTCTGCTATTTCTCGTGCTCCACTGCCATACTGCCGTGAAATTGTAATTACCGCCATGTCACACCTCCTTAATTGTGGGTGAGTATGAGAGAATAAAGGAACTCTACCTCTACTATAGCAGATTTTTACATCTCTTGCAACGTTTTTAAATAAAAAATAGCCCGGCATGAATATACCGGGCCAGAAAGGATGGGTTTATATTGAGAATGACACGACGCATTATTTGCCAGATCGGATAATGAGTGGTAGATACACACGTTCGGTGGCTTCACCAAAGAGCGCGAACTGGCTGAAATGGGTGGTGGTGAAGGCAAGTGTGCCGGACATAACACGCGCAGGTTTTCCCATCATTAGCCACGCTTCTCCCGGGCCATGTCGTGTCCATAGGCGCAGTGATTCACGCTCAAAGCTGCCAATATCCGTGATACTCACGGTAATGGTGAGGGGTTGTCCGAAGTGATTTACTTCTTGCCCAAAGCGGAAGGCTGTGAGTTCAAAGGCACGGTTGGCAAATTGTAAACCGAATGGGACAGAGAGTGGGCGAGTATCTGTGAAAAGGCGTCCGATCTGGAAGCGGGTGGTGTCTGTAACTGCGTCCGGTGGCACGGTTAAGGTCACACCGAGTTGGTGATGGACCTCCCCGCCTTGATGCCCTTCTACACCTAATCCTCCGTGGGGCAGGGTGACTGTTGTTGTGACCGGCCCGAGTCTGAGTTGCTGACCGCTCCAATCTAACCAGGCTGTGTTAGTAAGCACCGTGCCGGGTGTGATGTTACCGCGCACGCCTAACCGGTATTGCAGTGTTAATGGCTCTCCTGCTTTGATCTGGCTTTGCCAGCGCAGTGCGTGTGGATCAATTTCCGTCCCGGTGATGATGCCGCCCCAGCCCAGGAACTTTACCTGGTGGCTGAAAGGCAATGTATCGGTGAGTATAAACCAGGGTCCCATTGTCCCTGTTGGCCCGTTGTAGGCCACGCGGATGGTATACGTGATGATATCGGCAGGCATCACGGAACGAGTGTGGGCATACTTGGCCGATCCTGCCATTTCCGAAACCCAACTGACAGCGATCACGTCGTTGTTAGTGTGATCGCTATCGGAAGCTGTCGTGGTAATGCTGGCTGTAGTCGTGAGGGTTGTTCCCTCTGTTATCGTTTCATTGACATCCAGCATCAACAAGATATGATAACGGCGATTATGTGCTTCAATTGTGCCGAGATCCCAACTTAATATGTTGTTGATAACCCGGGTTGGTGGGAAGGCCGTCCCCGTCGTGTCGGTCGCAGTAATAAAGTTAACACCGGTAGGCAGGGTTGCCGTGAGTACTGTGCCTAGGGCCGCCTCTGTGCCAAAGTTTGCGTAAGTGATATTGGCCGTGAAAGTTTCCCCTGCGGCGACGTGGAGCGGTGTGAAAAGTTCTACAGCCAGATCGGCCGCATGGGTCACGGTAGGTTGTCCAAAGAGTGCAAATTCGCTGAAGTGGGTGGTGGTGAAAGCAAGTACACCGGACATTACGCGCGCAGGTTCACCTAGCATTATCCAGGGTTCACCCGGCCCATGACGTGTCCACAGGCGGAGTGTCTCACGCTGTAGTCCTGCATAGTGAGTGTTGGAGATACCTACTGTAAGTGTAAGGGGACGTTCAAAGCGGGTAATTTCTTGCCCGAAGCGGAAGGCATTGAGTTCAAAGGCCAAGTGCGCAAATTGCCAGTTGAGAGGTGTTGAGATAGGATGGGTATCGGTGAACAGGGGCCGGAGTTGGAAGCGGGTAGTGTCCGTCACCGCGAAGGGCGGCACGGTCAGCGTTACTCCGTGGCGGTGGTTGAGTTGCCCTTCCTGTCCACCTGCAACGGCTAACATATTATCCTTCAATACAACTTCGGTGGTTACTGGGGCTAACTGTAACTGCCGTCCAGCCCAGCCAAGCTTGGCTACGTTGGTCAATACGGTTCCGGGAGTAACAGTGCTTTCAACTCCTAGTCTGTATTGTAGTGTAAGGGATGTTCCCGCCCGCAGCCGGCCCTCCCATTGCAGTGTATGGGAGGTTGTTTGTGTTCCCGTTAACGCCCCATGCCAACCCAAGAAGCGTACCTGGCGACTGAAGGGCAATGTGTCGGTCATCACGACCCGGCGTCCGTTTATTCCTCCACCAAAATGATGGCTAGGATTAAGGACAATGGTATACGTCAACACATCGCCGGGCAGTACCCATCCTGCGTGGACGTGTTTCGCGCTTCCTGCCATTTCTGAGATGATTGTGACGGCACCCGCGCTGTTATTTGTGGTATCTGATTCAACTGCCGTAGTGGTGATCTGCGCGGTCGTGGTCAGTATGTATCCCTCTGAAAGTGTCGCATCGGATTGCAATGTGAGTAGAATATGTCCCCAACACGTATTACTGATCAGAGTCCCTATATCCCAGGTTAAGAGAACTCCACTTCCTGCTGGCATGTTCTCCACAACATCTGGTGGATATGGGATACCTAGTTTATCCGTGGCTGTGACGAACTGAGTCCCATCAGGTAGCGTCGCTGTCAACAGTGTGTCCGGTGCATCTGCAGTACCGCTGTTGCCGTAGCTGATGTTTGCGATAAATGTATCTCCGGCGGCGATGTGTGCCGGAGCATTGATGGCGACGAATACATCAGCGACACCGGATTCTATCATGGTCAATTGCGCTGCCAATGATGAAGAAAACCCCATCATTGTTATCATGATGGCGAATATCCCTAATCCTACGGCCAAAGCTACACGTTTCAAATATCTTCTATGATCCATACTGTTCCTCCTTAGAAATTAACTTTTCTTTTGTGGGGAAGGTACGATATACACCTGAGAGGAAGGTTAATTTACAGTGTATATGTTCTTTATCCTTCAACACGCTACATTCCCTCTCTGATTGTTACGACGTTGCAAAAAGAGAAAAGATACGGGTTGGAGCAAAAGATCGGTTAGGGGGATTTTTCACTTTTGAACGTAATCCAAAAGTGAAAAATCCCCCTAACCATACATAGCTTAATGACCTGACTGCCTTACATTTCCTTCAAGTACGCGATCATCGGCTCCGTTACCAGTGGAACTAAATCATCGATCATGTGTGGCATCAGATTATCCATCACCTTTGGCATCAGGTCGGGCATTTGCTCGATCATATAATCGGGCATCGGGATAAGGGCCGCGACGCGAGCCAACATTGTGGGCATCACCTTGGGCATCATCAGCGGCAGCAGTTTGGGGAAGAGTACGGGGAACACCGGCTTCATTGCTTCCAGTGCGCCAGGGACTTTGCCCATCTGGCGTAGCATCGCCCCCATCCCAAGCGGCATTGCGTCAATGAGTTCTGGCCACATTGTCCCCATTAGGGCGGCAAAGCCCTGTGGTGTCATCAGCGCGATCATTGCTTCGAAGACCGCCCACTGTGCTTTGACCTCCGGGTGGGGATCAGGGAAGTCATAACCCAATGCCTCGGAGCAGAAGCGCGCTAAATCTACCACTTCAACTGGCACGGGCTTTTTATTTGCACTAACACGGAGCTGGAACTCGCAGCAAGGACAGGCTGCCAGCACTTTGTCTGCGCCTACCTCGACGGCTTCGTCCAACCGGTGTTTGCCTACCACGGCGGCGATGGGTGGGTCTTTAATGAGTGTGAGCACGCTGCCGCAGCAGTGTGCTGTATCGCGGTTGTATTCCATCTCCACATATTCTACGCCCGGAATCGCCTTAATCACGTCGCGCGGCTCCTCATAAATATGCGAAACGCGCCCCATATGGCAAGAATCATGCCACGTCACCTTCACCGTCTCCCTTTCCCCCTTGCTTCCCTGCTTTCCTGCATCTTGTGGGTTCGGGAACGCAAATTCGCCACTTCGCACTTTCTCCGCCACTACTTCACTATAGTGTTTGGCCGTGATTTCATACTCGATCCCCAACTTCTTGCACCATTCCGGGTATGTGTGCCGCCACATCATATTGCAGGCAGGGCACGAGGTGATCACCATATCGCCCCCGGCAGCTTTGACGGCAGCGATGTTTTTCTTCATCGTCTCGGCGAAAACCTCCCACTTTCCCGCCACGAGCATTGGCGTACCGCAGCAGTTTTCCTTCTTACCTACGTAGGTGAAATCCACGCCCGCTTCGTCCAGCAGTCGCACCGTCGCCATTCCAATATCGTGTTCAACGTAGCTGGCGGTGCATCCAGCGAAATAGACAGCCTTAGCCTTTCGCCCACTGTGCTTTTCCCGTAAATCCTCCGGGAACCACGCATCGCGCTCGCGGCGGTAGCCGGCCCAAATATTGCCTTGATCGGTGAGGGCGGCTGCCATCATCTCGAAGGGCGGGAATGTCATTCGTTTTTCCTCTTCGATAAGCTGGCCACGCAGCTTCATCCACGATGGCTCAATAGGTAACACGGCCGAGCAGCGTAGATTACATAATTCGCACGTGGTGCAGACCAGGAAAGTATCTACCATGAATTGATCCCATTCCTCGCGGCCCTCCAGGTATTCGCGCAGCCAATACCATTTGCCGCGTGGACTCTGACTTTCCCATCCGCGCCCGTAATACTGATCACATTCCTGGACGCAGTAGCCGCACTGCGAGCAGGCGTAAGCGTACCGCGCGACATCCCCAGGAATGTTACGTATGGGAGTATCGGGGATAGATTCGCCGACTGTTGAGATCACGGCATTGCCGAAAGGCCGTAGCAGCGGTTCAAACGTGTTTGCCGCAATCAAAGCGTTGCTGATGATTCCACCGGGTGAGAGCAATCCGTTGCCGATGACCTTGCCGGGATTGAGGATACCGGCAGGGTCTGCCTGTGCCTTAAATGCTCTCAGAACTTTAAGTCGCTTCTTGCCCAGGATTTTGGCTGCTATCTGGGTATAGTAGAGACCGGTCGCGTAAGGCCGCCCGCCGTATTTCTCGGCGATACGCGCGATAGTGAGCGAGAGTGGGAAGACGAAATTGTACGTAAACTTGCGCTGATCGGCGGGGATGAAACCCAGGATAACCACTTCTGGTTTGCCGTTCTGCCCTTTGCGGATGAGCATTCCCTCTTTCACGACAGGTTGGTCTACTTTCTCTTCCACCTCGGCCATCATTGCACCCAGGCCGGAGAGCGTCACTACCACTTCGGCGGGGACCAGGCTCGGGCCCTAGCCGCTTGACGGTCATAATGCGGAAGCGGTGTTCCCACTCGTGATGGGCGATCTTTTCGCTGAGTAGTTCCGCCTCGCAATGCGCGGTCCGGGTGTCTGTAGCCGCCTGCATCCGTTTGGCAAGTTCAGTACGCACCGTTTCTGCGTCCCGCTTGCGAAAGGCCAATGTGAGGATGTAGGAAGCAGGCAGTAACACGCGTTCTTCAATGGGATGACCGTGATGCGTCATCAGTGGCGCGCGGTTTTTCATTTTCGCCATGCGTGGATTGATGAAGTGCATTGACCAGATGGGCAGATCGGCATCCATAATACCTTCCAGTAGATGCTGTAAGTCGTGGGCATCTGCACATCCAAGAGAGAGGATATCTAATTCCTCATCCGGCTGGATTTTAAGGGTCACTTCAGTAATCAATCCTGTGATGCCTTCCGCTTCGTAGATCATATCCAGTGCGTCGCCTTCAAAGAGGCCGAGGGTACCGTCTCCCAGGATAACACGCGCGCTCACAACAGTATCGCGAAACCATCCAGCTTCATAAGGAGCCGAACCCCGCGCCTCCTTGAGCCAACCATCCGGCAGCGGTGGAGGATGGATAACTGCTTGGGTAGGTGCGGAGTGTCATTCCTTGCTTTTTCAGCTCGCGATCGGCTTTCTCCCAGACGATACCAGGTTGGAGTGTGGCCGTTTGGGCCTCAATATTGATAGCCAGCACTTTATCCATACGGAAAAAGTCCACCACCACGCCTCCTTTGACCGGTAGCACACCTCCATAGCCGGAGGTTGCTTTGCCGCGCGGTATCAGAGGGACATTCTCCTGCACTGCCCACTGCACCAGTGCCAGCAATTCTGCCTCAGATGCGGGTTGAACCAATGCGTCCGCCATCGGTGTACCGATAAGAGGCTTGATCATACTCGGCATTTCGCCGATATCGTGGCTATAGAGTTTGCGCTCTACCCGCCGCGTTGTCATTCTATTGCCAAAGGTTGCCGCTAACCAAGCGATCTGCTCAGATGAAAGATTTTGCATATAACCTCCAAAGAGAGTTTGAAATTGACAAATTTAAAATTTACAGATTGCAAATCAGTGAATCCCCCAGCTACGCATTACGTCTTACTTAATACACTTGCTTTTTCATTCAATAAATCTGCCACGAACCCGCGCAGGATGTTCAGGGCTTCCAGAATACGGGGATCTCCCAGGGTGTAATAGATGGATGTGCCTTCGCGCTGGGCTACGACCAACTCGCGCTCACGCAAGATACGTAGATGGTGGGAGACGGTGGGCTGCGCGATTGCCAGTATCTCGGTCAATTCGGTGACATTACGGGGCTGTTCCGCGACAAGATAGAGCAATCGTAGCCGGTTTGGATCTCCCACGCCTTCACAGATATAACGGTGCAACAATGCAACTTCAGCTTCGGTGATGGATTCCATAGAACTCCGTTTATATATCGAAATATATCAATGTATCAATTCTAACAGGAAATAGCAGAAGTGCAATGTATAAGCCTGGGGCTATCGTATTTGACTTGAGTATGCGCCAGACTGCAAAAAGTCTAAGGTTGAAACAGGGACAGGTGGCGCACTATGGAAAGCGCGGCTACGAGGACAGCGCGCTATGGAAAGCGCGGTTACAGAGAACGCGCTAGGATAGCGCGGCTACATACAGACCTATATAGAGTTGATAGAAAAGTGTTTTTCAAGTACAATGGATAGGTGTGAGTTGGGACGTTGAATCAAGTTGTGGAGGTGGCTGATGTCCGAAGCCGATACCTGTCGTCAATACATCACCCCCGCAATTCAGGCTGCCGGGTGGGAAGTTCCACCGCATTATATCCGCGAGCAGGAATATTTCACCGATGGGCGGTTGCTCCCCGTGGGGGATGGGGAAGTGGCGGTGCGGGGCACGCGCAAGTTCGCGGACTATATCCTCTATTACCAGCGTGACTTCAAGTTAGCGGTGGTGGAGGCGAAAGAGGAAACCCATCCTGCTGAGGAGGGCATCCAGCAGGCCATTGAGTATGCGCAGATTCTTGGGCTGCACTTCGCCTATGCGACGAACGGGAAGCGCATCATCGAACACGACTTTGCTACCGGGCTGGAGCAGGAAATCGGCCGGTATCCCACGCCACAGACCCTCTTTGCGCGGTGGCGGGAGGCTGAAAATCTCAGCCAGGCGGCGGCGGATAAGCTGCTCCAACCTACTTACGTTGTGCCCAACAAACGCCCGCGTTATTATCAGGAAATCGCGATTAACCGGGCTGTGCAAGCTATCTTACAGGAAGATAAGCGGGTGTTGTTGACGATGGCGACGGGCACGGGCAAGACCTTTGTAGCGTTTCAGATTGCCTGGAAGTTGTGGACCGCGGGATGGAATGTACCCCGCGAGGGACCCTCGCGCCGTTTTGGAAAGCCCAAAATCCTCTTTCTGTCTGACCGCTCGATCTTGGTGGATGGGCCTAAAGATGGGATGTTTGCGCCTTTCGAGGATGCCCGCTACAAGATTCAGGGAGAAGTGATCAAAAGCCGCGAGATATACTTCGCGCTGTACCAATCTATTGCGCAGGATGAGCGACGTCCTGGCTTATACAAGGAATACGCCCCCGACTTCTTTGATCTGATCATCGTGGATGAGTGTCACCGGGGCAGCGCGCGGGACGACAGCAACTGGCGTGAAATCCTGGAATATTTCACCCCTGCTTACCAGTTGGGCATGACGGCCACGCCGCTCCGCGATGACAATCGCGACACTTACGCCTATTTTGGGGATCCGCTGTATACGTACAGCTTGGCCCAGGGTATTGAAGATGGCTTCCTCGCGCCTTACCGGGTTCATGATACGCGCACGAATGTGGACATCTACGGCTGGCGGCCACAGCACGGCCAGGTAGCCCGCGATGGGGAGCCAATCCCCGACCAATTGTATACGACCCAAGATTACGAGGTGCGCCTGGTACTCAAGGAGCGTACCGACACGCTGGCCGCACATTTGACAGAGTATCTCAAAAGCACCAACCGCTTCGCCAAGACGATTGTCTTTTGTGTGGATCAGGAGCACGCGGCCCAGATGCGACAAGCGCTCTATAATCTCAATGCCGATGTGACCCAGCGCCACCCGGACTATGTGGTGCGTATCACGTCCGACGAAGGGGATATCGGTGCAACGCACCTGGATCACTTTATGGACCCGGAGCATCCGATGCCGGTGATTGCGACGACGTCCAAGCTGCTCACGACCGGGGTGGACGTGCCGACCTGCAAGAACGTCGTCCTGGCCCGCGTGATCAATTCGATGACCGAATTTAAGCAGATCATCGGGCGCGGGACACGGGTAGACGTTGACCACGACAAGTTTTTCTTCAATATCATTGACTACACCGGCAGCGCGATGGCACGGTTTGCCGATCCTGAGTTTGACGGCGAGCCGTTGCCGGATGGTGGTAGCGGTAAAGGTCGTAGTGGCAGCAGTAGCGGAGATAGCACATCCCGTCCCAAATACTACGTAGATGGTGTGCCGGTGGAGATTGTCGCCTCAATGGTTTACGAGCTAGATCCGAATGGCCGCCGCTTGAATGTGACGCGCTATGTGGATTACGCGGGTGACCAGGTACGCATCCTGTACACCGATTACGACACGCTGCGCGCGGCGTGGGCCGAACCGACCTTGCGTACCGACGTGATCGAGAAACTGAAAGATCGGGGCATCGATCTTGAGCAACTGCGTACTGTTGCCAAACAGCCGGACGCCGATCCTTTTGACTTGCTCTGTCACCTGGCCTTCAAGTTACCGGTGCAGACTCGTCACGACCGGGCGCGTCGCTTCCGGCAGCAGCAGGCCGCCTTTTTGGCGCAATACCAGGCCGAGGCACGTAGCGTCCTGGAGGAACTCTTGGACAGTTATGCCGCGCACGGACTGGCGCAATTCAAACTCCCCGATGCACTGCAAGTGTCGCCCATCTCCGGTCACGGCAACCTGCTGGAAATCGCGCAGCTTTTCGGCGGGCCGGAGCCGCTTAAACAGGCGGTGGAGCAGTTACAAACGTTGCTATATGCGGCGTGAGACGTGAAGCAACCGTGGGTTGAAGTAACAATAGGTTGCCATGAAAGGAAAAGAAAATGCAAACCATAACACTTCAAGAAGTATTGCCGTTAATACAACAACTTTCGCTAGTCGACAAAGTTCGCCTGATAGAACAAATCACACCACAAATCCAACGTGACCTACGCTTGATGTCGTCTACGCAACGTAGGTCGCTTTATGGTTTATGGCGTGGTCTGGACATTACCGAAGATGATATTGCTGAAGTACGTCGTGAAATGTGGCAGAGCTTTCCCAGGGGCGATATCTAATGACTGATTATGTAACCGATACGCACAGTCTGATCTGGTATTTGGAAGGGAGTCCTCGCCTGGGAGGTAAAGCCAAAGCTGCTTTTGAGTTCTGTGAACGCGGTGTAGCCGTGATTTATATGCCGACTATTTGCCTTGTAGAAATCTTTTACTTGCAAGAAAAGGGGCGTATTCCCTACACGTTACTTAACCAGTTCTATACTGAACTCCGTGCTGGCATTACCGGTTTGCTATTAGCTGATCTCAGCTTGGAAGTCATCGATGCGCTGGCACATATAGCGCGCGATGATGTTCCCGATATGCCAGATCGCATTATTGCAGCGACGGCTTTCAGTTTAAGGCTCCCGCTCATCACCCGTGATCATAAAATTGTTACATCTGGGCTTTCAATTATTTGGTAAACACACTGATACTATGGATTGAGAAAGGACACTATGCCCCGTACACCTAAAGACCAAAGCAAAACCACCGCCCGCCAACTGGCGAGTGTGATCAAGTCCGCGCGCGATATTATGCGCAAGGACAAGGGCCTCAGCAGCGATGTGGATCGTTTGCCGATGCTCACCTGGATTCTGTTCCTCAAGTTCCTCGATGATATGGAGAAGAACCGCGAGGTGGCCGCTACGCTGGAAGGGAAACCTTACCGGCCCATTATCGAATCTCCCTACCGGTGGCGCGACTGGGCCAGTGACGAAGGCGGCATCACGGGGGACGATCTGCTGGCGTTTGTCAACTATGATGAAGCCACCCGGCCCGATGGCACGAAGGGCACGGGGTTGTTTGCTTATCTGCGCAATCTGCAAGGCTCTGACGAGGATCCTCGCCCCGACGTCGTCGCCACTATCTTCCGGGGCGTCTTCAACCGGATGATCAACGGCTATCTGCTGCGCGATGTGATCAACAAAGTCAATATCATCAACTTCGCGGCTACTGATGAGATGCACACGCTGAGCTTGCTCTATGAGACCATGCTCAAGGAGATGCGCGACGCAGCGGGGGACGCGGGTGAGTTCTACACCCCGCGCCCGGTGGTGCAGTTGATGGTAACTGTGACCGACCCGCGCCTGGGGGAGGTCGTCGAAGATCCCGCGTGCGGCACGGGCGGCTTTCTTGTTGAAACCTTCGAGCATTTGCGCGCGCAGGCGCAGACGGTGCAGGATCGGGAGATACTGCAACAGCGCAGCATTCGCGGCGGGGAGGCGAAGGGGTTGCCCTATCTCCTGGGCCAGATGAACCTGCTGCTCCACGGTCTGGAAGCTCCGCAAATCACCTACGGGAACAGCCTGGCGACGCCCCTCAAGGACATCGGCCCGCGTGACCGCGTGGACGTAATCTTGACCAATCCGCCCTTTGGCGGCGAAGAAGAAGCCGGTATCCAGGACAACTTCCCCAAGGACAAGCAGACTGCCGAGACCGCGCTCTTGTTCTTGCAGCTCATTATGCGCAAACTACGCCGCACGCCCAGGCCGGGCCGGGGGGCCGTCGTGGTGCCCAACGGGACGCTCTTTGCCGATGGGGTAGCAGCGCGCATCAAGGCGCAACTGCTCACGGAGTTTAGCCTGCACACCATCGTGCGCCTGCCCAACGGGGTCTTCGCGCCCTATACCAGCATCCCCACCAACCTGTTGTTCTTCGAGGTGGGTGGCCCGACGCGGGAGATCTGGTATTATGAGCAGCCTTTGCCGGAGGATCGCAACAGCTATACCAAGACCAAGCCCCTGCGTTTTGAGGAATTTAAGCCGCTGCTGGAATGGTGGGACAACCGCGAGGTCAGCGAACGCGCCTGGAAGGTCAAGATCGAGGATGTGCTCAAATATGACGATGAGGGGAATTTGCTCTCCGCCAACCTGGACGTGAAGAACCCCAACGCCAATGACGACATTGAGCACCGCCCCCCGGAAGAACTGGTGGCGGAGATTGTGGATAAGGAGCGGCGGATTCTGGCGTTGATGGAGGAAATCGCGGCGGCATTGGAGGCCCAAACACTGTGAAGCCATCAACATTCAGGTTACGCAATTACTTTGTGGATGAAGCAGGGGATCCAACTCTTTTTTCCAAACGTGATGGACGGGTTATTGTGGGAACTATAGGGTGCTCACGCTATTTTATCCTGGGCCTGGTAGATATACCCAACCTGACTCCCTTAATCACGGATCTAAATAGTCTGCGAAATAGGCTTCTAGCTGATCCTTATTTTAAAGACGTACCTTCTATGCAGCCAGAGGCCCACAAAACTGTTGAGGTATTCCATGCAAAAGATGATTTACCAGAAGTGCGACGTGAAGTTCTGACTTTATTGCGCCATTATCAGTGTCATTTCTCCGCTATCGTGCGCGACAAACTACGTGTTATCCAATATGTGCGCAGTCGTAATCACTATGATCCCACTTACCACTATCATCCTAATGAACTTTACGATCACCTGGTACGGCTACTTTTCAAAACGCACTTGCACAAAGATGATGAATATCATATCTACTTTGCTAAACGCGGTAAAGGGGACCGGACGGCGGCTCTATCCACTGCACTTAAAATTACTCAGCAGCGTTTCTTGAAACAGCATAAGTTAGCAAATCACACAGTAGTTGAAGTTATTCCAGCAAAACCCGTAGATTGCCCAGGATTACAAGTAACAGATTATTTCTTATGGGCTTTACAACGATTTTATGAACGTAAAGAAGTACGTTATATTGAAATGTTATGGGATTCAGTAAGTGTCATCCACGATATGGACGATACGCGACAAACTCCTTACGGGGTTTATTACACACGAAAAAAGCCGCTATCTCTAGCGGCTTTACAAGACCGTCCGGAGATATAGGATTATGTCACCCACAGGTGCATACTCACACGGCATGGAGCCGATTTTTGTCTCCGGAACACTTACATTATAACATAGAATAGCAAATTTTGTCAAACTTTTTTAGAATTTTAGAGTTTAGAGTAGTAAGTTAGGCGTGATAAGTGATGCGTGATGCGTGAGGAGTGAAAGTGTGATGGAGAATCCGTGGCCGATAGTGCCATTAGCACAGGTTATTGAACAACGCAAAGAATTTATGACCATTGATGATTTAACAACCTACAAGCGGTGTCGTGTGCAGTTGCACGCTAAAGGAGTTGTATTACGTGATGAAATCGAAGGCTTGAAACTCAAGACCAAAAAACAGCAAGTTTGCCGGGCTGATGAGTTATTAGTCGCCGAGATTGATGCTAAAGTTGGAGGGTTCGGCCTCGTACCATCTGCATTAGATGGGGCAATTGTCAGTAGCCACTATTTCTTGTTTGTCATTGATGAATCCAAACTTGATAAACACTATTTGGATTATTATATTCGTACTTTTGATTTCCAAGATCAGGTAAATGCACGTGGCTCAACTAACTATGCTGCCATTCGCCCTCACCACGTCTTGGGTTACGAAATCCCCCTCCCTCCGCTGGCCGAGCAACGCCGCATCGTCGCCCGCATCGAGGCGTTGGCGGCGAAGGTCGAGGTGGCGCGGAAGCTGCGGGAAGCAACAATGGCAGAAGTAGAGGCACTAAATAGATCTATACTTCGAAATGTGTTCCACCATCAGTTAAAAAGTGCTCCAATTTCTACAATCAATGACGTCTGTGACGCGATAATTGACAATCTTCATTCAACTCCGAAATACTCAGAAGATGGTTATCCGTGTATACGATCCTCAGATGTTGAATGGGGAAACTTAAATTTGGTAGGCGCTAAACGAACCCCTGAGTATGAATATATTCACCGTACTTCACGCGGAGTACCAAGAGCTGGAGATATTGTTTTTGTACGAGAGGGAGGAGGGACGGGTAAATCAGCATTAGTTGAAACTGAAGAGAAGTTTAGCTTGGGACAAAGAGTGATGATGTTTCGTCCGAACCCTTACAAAGTAGAGCCTAAATTCTTTTTGTATCAGATACTTTCTCCTTATATCTATGAAGAACAAATTGTTCCACGAATTAAGGGATCAGCTTCTCCTCATATCAATATCAGCGCACTTAAACAATTTCACTTTGTATTTCCCCCTCTCCCCGAACAACGCCGCATCGTCGCCCACCTCGACGCCCTGCAAGCCAACCTCACCGCTGTGCAGCAACACCAGGCCGCGACGCAAGCCAGGCTGGACGCGCTGCTGCCTTCGATTTTGGATAAGGCGTTTAGGGGAGAATTATCATGAGGTTAGAGGCGTTTCATTTGAGATGAAGACTATACTTGCGCCAACCATCAAAAAGCACGTCTGACGTTTGACGTCTGACGTTTGACGTCCGACGTCTGACGTCCTCACTCAAATGAAACGCCCCCATTTTTAACCGTTCCGCGTCAAGCAGTGAGGTGTGCCAACTTGTCCAGATAGGGTTGCAGTGTGGGGAAGAGATGGCGGTAGACTTGTTCGTACAATTGCGTATAAAATTCGTGTCGTTCCGTATCCGGTATAAAGGGCGGTTCATTTTCGTTTTGCGACATTGCCGCCGCCGCAGTTCGCACATCGGGAAACAGTCCCACACCTGCCGCGGCCTGGATAGCTGCGCCCAGGGCGGCAGCCTCCGGTGTGGCCGCGCGGGTGACAGGTTTACCGGTCACATCGGCAATGATCTGGCGCCAATGCGCGCTCCGCGCGCCGCCCCCCATCGCCAGGTAGCTCTCCACCGGCCATCCTAACGCGGCCTCCACACCCTCGGCATGGAGTCGCTGCTCAAATGCGATCCCCTCCAGGATCGCCTGGTAGAGGTGCGCGCATGTGTGATTCCCGCGCCATCCCACTACAATCCCACTCGCCGCCGCGTCCCAATAGGGATTCATAACAGAATTCCAATAGGGAACCAGCATGAGTCCCTCTGCGCCGGGGGGGATGGCGGTGATAGCATTTTCGTAATCCGTAATCCGTGATACGTAGTCTGTCATCCGTAATTCGTAATTCGTCATTCGCCGGTTTGCCGATTCGCTCATCCGCTCCATAAACCACGTGATCGTATACGTGCCCCCTAACAGCACCGTTTCAAGACTATATGTACCGGGGATGGCGCTCCCCATTGTGCGGAAAGCCGGATCGGTGATATACGTCTCGGTATATGTCCCGGAGACGACGGCGGTGCCCAGGTTAAGATATGCCTGTCCCGGCTGCGTGATGTTGACGCCGATGCCGCCCGCCTGCCCATCTCCCACACCTGCCACAACGGGTATACCGGCGGGAAGTCTGCAAGCTGCTGCCGCGTCTGCCGTGAGTGTGCCGGTTACCGTCGCGGGTGGAAAAGCTTCCGGCATCTGCTCAAGGCGCAGGTCCAGATAGGCCAGCAAATCCGTATTCCATCTGTTGGTGCGCATATCAAACAGTCCCATCGGGTCCACGCATCCCCACCCGGTGCGATAGTGACCGGTGAGTTTATGTGTGAGGAACGCCGCCACGTCCAGATATTTGGCGGTGCGGGCAAAAACCCCCGGCTCATGTTCGCGCAGCCACGCGATCTTACCCAGGGACAGATTGCCGGAAAGGGGTTTTCCCGTCTCACTGTGGATGCGGGCCGCGCCGTATTCGCGGGCGATAGTGGGCAGCAAGTCGCGGGCGCGTTCGTCCATCCACACAATGGCGGAGCGCAAAGGGCGACCCGCTTCATCCACGGGCACAAACGTCTCTCGCTGCGGTGCAATGCAGAGGGCCACAATCGCCCGCGCACTTAGCCCGGCAACCTCCAGTTTACTCATGGCCTCCCGGCTTGCCCTCACTACCGCCTGCCACCACATTTCGGCGGGTTGTTCGTGCCATGTTGGGCGCGGTATCGACAGGGGCAGTGTGGCACGTCCTTCCACTACCGGCGTGCCATGCAGGTCAAATACAATGGCTTTGCAAGCTGTAGTACTGCTGTCTATACCCAAGATAAGAGGGGGAGATAGTTTCATTAAACCTCCAAGCATAGTTAGTATAACTCAAGAGCAAGATTTTAGGGTATTTTTCGGTTTCGGGTTTTGCCCGAAACCGAAAAATACCCTATTTCCCCGCGCCTTTAGGCGCAACTTTTACTCCCGCGTCTTAAGGGTGAACGGATAAATGTTTAATATCATCCTGAATATTCCAAAATTTTATCATTCAAAATGAATTCGCCGATCCACCGGTTTCCCGGACGAAAAACCTCGAGGCCCCGCTCCGGCAACCTTATTGAGTTATACCGATACCGAAAGGATCCCGCCTGCCAGACCGGGGCCTTGAGTAAACCTGATAAGGAAATCAGATTCCGCACTTACCATCCGATTCAGCCATTACAATTCGTCATTGCCTGTTCCACCATATCCATTAATTGGAACATAGGGACGGGTTTGCGCAAGCAGGCATCTGCTCCAACCCGGCAGGCAACATCGCGAACTGCATTTTCATCTCTTGCAGTGAGCATTATGATTTTGATCTGAGGCTGTAGCACCCTCATCTGGGCAATCTTTCCCAAATCCGATTCGTCAGACAAGGCAACATCCAGCAGAATAATGTCAAAGTAGGCATTAGCTAACATCACAAGAGCTTCGCTGATATTTTTTACAGTAACTACGATACATCCCTGACAATACAAAGTTTCAGCCAGGATGGTACGGATATCAGCATTGTTATTTACAACGAGAATGGTTAATCGGAACATAGTATCCCTTATGTAAATCACTGTATGACCCTAGTATTCCGGAAATATAGACTAGGTGCATTTCAAATGAGTTGGAATACAGGTGCAACGCACTTCGGAAAGTGCATCGCACCAGCTTTGCTCGACTGAAATGAAACACACCCATATAGCTTATACATCCTCTTCTTTGGTGTACCCATTGGAACCGTGGATGAGGTGTGCGGCTAACTCTTCCAGGGATAGGGCACGGCTATCCAACACGCGCTGCTTTTCTGCTGCATCCAGGTGAAACATTTCTCCCCGATACCCCTCGATAAGAGCTTGTGCTGGATTGGTGAGGAGTAGATGCCGGAATTTTTTGCTCACCAATGCCACACTCAATAAGTGTATGACGGGGGTCTCCGGTAAAACATACGTTGTGACAGGTGAGGAAAGACTAAGGTCCTTACGTTCCATCTTTCTCCTTATCTATGGAATTGTGTTATGGGCAATAACCCCTGTATAAACCATACAGAAAGGAATTGAAGTGTATGGCCAATGTTGGACTCATGGCTTACGCACCGTTGTAACACGGAGTGTTATCTACAGAAACGGATACATTCTTACCCAGTGACCACATCAGCAAAAACGCGCCCAACGCAATGAACACATCACCGATGCTAAAAGCGGCGCGATAGGGCATCCATACAGGTGGCACCCAACAATCGGACAGCCACCACAACCGTGTTGCAGGTAATGACATAATCATATCTTTGCTTACCCCCAGGCGACTGCCGGTGTGCCAGTTATCCAAAGGTACGGTGGGATATAAGCGGTGCAAGGTGGTTGGACTAATAGGCATCCAACCGCCGTTTAGCACAATCACCAGCCAATTCAAAGCTAACCCTAATCCTAAAGCCCAAAAACCGGGTTGGTGACGGTTCTGCCACGCAAAGAGCAACAGTAGACTCTGCGAACTCACCAGGATGAAGGGAAGCCAAGAATTGGAAATACGGGTACGTGTGAGCGGCAAGTAAAAGGCCAGCCATTGTGGAAGGAAACTCACAAATACCAATTCCATCCAACGCACCTGGGGAATGGATAAAGACCGTCCTCTAAGACGCGCGCGTATATAAGCTAACGGTAAACCCA
Source organism: Anaerolineae bacterium (assembly GCA_016931185.1). Taxonomy (GTDB): domain Bacteria; phylum Chloroflexota; class Anaerolineae; order B4-G1; family SLSP01; genus JAFGFI01. The sequence continues at coordinate 11,926 of JAFGFI010000370.1, read as the reverse complement.
GGATAATAGATATAAGTAGAATCATACCGGTGTATCGGCAAAGATTAACTAAGCGTATGATGCCATAGTCAATGTACCGGTCTACCCACCTCCAACGCCACTACCGGCGCCAGGAGCGCCGCTACCCAAAATGAACATGACCGCCGATATGATTAACAAAGCCAGTTGCACATGACGAGAATCTACGTGTTTGAGTGTAAAGCGTTTCATAGTTACCCCTCCATAATTGTTTAAGCTTGTATTATGTTTAAACAATAAAATGGGGGTGGGGACAAGGGTGGGGACAAAGAAGGGGACAAAGGGTAAAAAAACAAAATTACCCATTACAGCCTAAAGATCGCTTTCAAGAAGGTATTTTCCGCCGCCGCGTACGGCGCGGCGGAAAATACCTATCAAAGGGCGGCTTATGAGGATTAAAAAATTGAACCGGTAATTCTGTTCACTCTTATTGCGTTAATTGTCGATACAATGTCCGCGTTTGGAGTGATGGGGATACACCTAAATCTTGTAGCAGGACGTCTGTACAACGCTGGTATTGCCGGGCAACAGCAGCGTGGTCGCCCAATGCACCATAAGCGCGCATTGCCAAACGATGTCCTTGTTCTAAACCCGCGTCTTGCGCTAAGAGTTGTTGACTGTAAGTCAAGGCCAGACCGTATTGAGATGTTTCTATATAGTAGGTGATGAGGCGCAAGGCAACTTGAACATAGTTTTTATGCAATTGCTCGCGTAGGGCGACAATCCATTCCCCCTCTATACTGGGCAAGTAAGGGCCGCGATAACATGCCAACGCTTCCTGGCTCAAGGGTATCCATTGTTGCGGGTCTTTGGTCCTCCGCATCTGCTTAAATTTATCTTGAAAGACCTCGACATCATATTCGTAGTCCAGCAGTTGGTTGATGTAATATTGTTCATTTTCAAAGAGTACAATCTCTGTTCCTAGTACCCTGCGCAATGCAGCAATAGCTTTTCTGAATGTTTCTCGAAGTTGACTCTCTGAATGTTCCGGCCACAAGTACAGTCCAATGGCGGATTTTGTCAAACCGGTGGGATAAGCCAATAAGCAGAATAGTAAATCACGAGCGGCCAAACGTTGCCAATCAGCGTTCGTTAACGCTTGCCCATTGAGTCGCACACACACTTCGCCTAAGGCTTGAAACGCATATTTGGGCGCGGCCAAGGGAACGATAAGTGTTTGTTGGCGCAAATGCCGGCGCACCGCCGGCATGGTATAATGCCAATGTTCAACTTGCTCGCGTAAATGTGTGATTTGTTGTCCTAGCTCAGATGTAGTTTGTATGTTATCCAGACGTACAAGCACATCCGGCGCAATTGTGGATAGAACATGCGTGCTTTCCAGTTTATCGGCTAATTGAAATGCCTGTTTTACAACTTGCACAGCCTGTGGTTGGTCGCCCATAGCTTGATAAGCCGCAGCTAAGTGTAGGTGCGTGTATACACTGTCTCCGCGCTGGCCGCCGGCGTCAAAGTGCGCCGTGGCTTCAAGAAACGCCTTTAGGGCATCAGCATATTGTTTTTCGCTCCATGCTTGCTGGCCTACGCCTAAATACCACAATCCTTTTTCATAATGCGAATCATTTTCTGGGTTTATTTTCTGTGCTGTTTCTATCCAATAACGGCCTCGAAGTATATCGCCACTCGCGCGCGCCAACATAGCTTGTGCTAAATGTAAATATAAAATCAGAAAGCGGTCCTGGGTTCGCTGTGCGATTTGTAATGCTTGTTGGTAAGCATCTTGCGCCGCGTTAAAAGCATTGAGTTGCATATAGAGGTCACCGATACTGACCAAACTTTGAGCCTGTCCATAAACATATCCACTGCGTTGCGCATATAGCAAAGCCCGGTCCAAGTAACTAACGGCTTGTTCATAAGCGCCCATTAAATAATATAATACCCCAAGGTTATTAAGGGGTATGATCTGGCGTACAATATTGTCCGTCTGTTGCCAATACGCAAGCGCGCGCTCGTAGTAATGTTGCGCTTGGGTGTAGTAGCCGGCATTCATCGTAACTACCCCTAGTTCCATGAGGACTACCGCTGTATTGGGGGCGTTGTCCAACTTCGAGTAAGCATTGAGTGCTTTTTCTAACCATTGTGCCGCTTGCTGAAGTTGCCCTTGATAACATAAGGTCATGCCCTTCAGTCGCCAAGCCTCTGCCTGTATTTCAGATAAGCGCGTATCATTTTCTACAATGCGCAATGCGTCTTCAACATCCTGTAACGCTGCGCCATACTGCCCTAACAGCCGGTAATTCGCTGCCCGGCGGACCAAAGCGCGGGCTAAATGGGGTATATCCTCTGCAGCACGAAATGCTTGAATAGCCTGATTTTGTAAAGATAGTCCGTATTCCACTTCATTAGCTCCTGTAGCTGTTACCCCGCGCAATGATAACAGGTTAGGATGTGCCGTCAGTGTTTGCGCGGGAAGACTATCAATCCATTGCTCTAGTAATGCCCAGCGGCCATTTTTGATGAGTAATGAACCGGCGTATTCGATCAATTCCAGGGTAGCCTGGTGATCGTTCAGCCGTTGGTAAATGGCATACGCCTTGGGCCATTGCTCCCGCGCCTGGCATACCTGAGCCAGGGTACGCAAGATACACTCAAACGTAACGGGATCTTCCTTTTGTAATTGAGCTTGCAGAAAATCTTGGAATAGATGGTGATAACGCAACCAAGTGCCCTCATTATCCACCGGTAACACAAAGAGGTTGCTGTGCAGGACACGCTCCATCAACATAGCCCAATTTTGGTCCGCACCTAACACTGCTGTACAGAGCGCCGCGTTAAATTCCTCCAAAAGCGCAGTGCGCAGCAGGAAATCCCGCACAGCGGGCGGTTGCTGGTTCAACACTTGCTGGGCCATATAATCATACAGCCCCACTTTAGAAGTCCGCGCCAACCGTACCCGATCCGCCATCCCCTGCCACAATGTTTGCGCTGAAAGCAGTAAACCCGTAATCCAACCTTCTGTTTCTTGGATAAGTTCCTCCGCTGCCATATCTGACATTGTAATATGGTAGTTTTGGAACACGAGGGCTTGAATCTCTGCGGCGACAAAACTTAATTCATCCAGATCCAGCCCCACTGCTTGCGAGCGCGCGATGATTAAGGGCAAATCGGGCAATTGAATGTACTCGCGCGAGGCGAGGACCAGGTGACAATTCTCGCCCACATAATGTACGAATTGATTGATGAAGTTAGCAATAGCCTCACAATGATTGACTAAATGATAATCATCCAAGACAAGCACAAAGGGGTCTGGAATATGTTCGTAAATGTCATTGACCAATACTTGCACGAGCTGTAGAATTTCAGGGGGATGGCTGCCATCGTGTAACACTCCCCGGCTGGTTTGTCCAAAGGTGGGGAACTGCTGCGCGATAGCGGCAATAAAATAGGTGATAAATTGTTGGAGTTCTTGATCGAATTCGTCCAAAGCATACCAGCACACGGGAACAGGCGTCTGATGCGCCCAATCCACCAGGGCCGAGGTCTTGCCATATCCAGCAGGAGCGGTGATCACTAACAGGCGACGCTCCAAAATTTCATCGAAAATATCCAATAGGCGTTGGCGTGTCAACAAGTGGCTGGGACGACGCGGCAATACAATCTTAGTACGGATGAGTCCGGGTGTCATCATTTTCCTCCGGCACGGTTCATACATTAATCTTTTGATCCTCAACCTGGCAATAAACAAATCCCAAGTTGACTACAACATGCAAAAATACAAAAACCGCCCACTGGCGCAGCGACACCAATAAGCGGTTATATTTAGTTCCGCCACGGCGATATCAGCGCCCTGGCCCCCCCTTCAGAGATAGCAAGTATTGTGGGGTGTTTTGTTTTGCCACCATGCTATTATAGACACGCCTTAAAGAATGTCAAAATAGAGAGCAGGACAGGGCTATCACATTTGGGCTGCTTTAACCTTCCAGGAAGCTGTGAGTCCCTTACACAGGCTAAATACGTGGGATGGACGCCGGTTTGCCGCATGCTCAAGCGGCTCTAAGCTTCCTGGAAGATCCAAATGCGATAGCCCTATATGTCACCCTAATAAAAAGTATCCGGTAGCTAGAGTCTGGTATAATATTTCTATTATGGCTCTACTTACAGTGGCAAACTTAGCGAGATACTATGGTGCGGATGAGGTTTTCTCTGGCCTCTCTTTTGATATCCATGCCGGTGAATGTGTGGCCCTGGTTGGTCCCAATGGGTGCGGCAAGACGACGTTGCTCGATATTGTTGTGGGGCGGTTGGAAACTGATGCGGGTACCGTTCAAAAAGCCCGCGAGGCGCGCTTAGGATACCTGCCCCAGGTTCCTGATCTGCAAAGCCATTATGGCAATGATCAGGAGGTGACGTTGTGGGACGCCATGGAGGTTGTGTTTGGGGATCTGCACATCCGGCGGGCGGAGCTGCGGCGACTGGAAAGCGAGATGGCATCCGGTAATGCGGATGCGCGCGAGCGCGCTATGGCGCGCTATGGCCCATTGCTGGAGGCATTTGAACACGCGGGGGGCTTTACGTATGAAGCTCGCATCCATCAGGTTCTGGGGGGGGTGGGATTTGCAAAGGATGAATTCCAGACACCCATCACTTATTTAAGCGGGGGTGAACAAACACGCGCGTTGCTGGCCCGCCTGTTGCTTGAGGAACCGGACTTGCTCTTGTTGGATGAGCCGACCAACCATCTGGATATTGAGGGGATTGAGTGGCTGGAAGAGCAGTTCAAAGCCTGGAAGGGTGCAATTTTGGTGGTGGCCCACGATCGAGCTTTCCTGGACGCGGTTGCCACACGGGTGCTGGAGTTGACGGACAGGAAGCTAACCTCCTATCGCGGCAATTACAGTGCTTATGTTGTGCAGCGCGAAGATCGCCGCCGCCAACAACGAGCAGCTTACGAAGAACAACAAGCGGTTTTTGCGGAAACCGAAGATTACGTGCGGCGTTATATGGCCGGGCAACGGACGAAACAGGCAAAGGGGCGTCTCAAGCGGATGTTACGTGAGGAGCTTGTAGAGCGCCCGCACGAACAACAAACGATCCACGTGGATTTGCAAACGTCGTTGCGCAGTGGTGACCTGGTATTAGGGTTGTACAGCCTTAAGGCCGGTTACGAACAGGATAATGTGCTGGTACAGGTAGAGGAAGCCGAAATTCGCCGTGGGCATAGGGTGGCCCTGGTGGGGGCAAACGGCACCGGCAAGACGACGTTGCTGCGCACGATTCTGCACCAGATTCGTCCGTTGGGGGGACGGGTGCGGATTGGGGCCGCAGTGCGCCTGGGATACTTTGCGCAAATCCAGTCCCATTTTTCTCCAGAATTGACCCTGGTGGATACCCTTTTCAACGCGGGGATGACGTCCCTGGCGGAGGTGCGGTCGCTTCTGGCCCGCTATGGTTTCCGGGGAGATGATGTCTTCAAAGCGGTGGGGGTGCTTTCCGGCGGCGAGCGGGCGCGGGTCGCGCTGGTGCTGCTGGCGCTGCAAAAGTCCAATTTTTTGCTCCTGGATGAACCGACCAATCACCTGGATATTGCTTCCCAGGAAGTACTGCAGGATGTGATCGGCGCTTTTAACGGGACTGTACTCCTGGTGAGTCATGACCGGTATTTAATCCGCGAACTTGCCACGCAGATATGGGCAATTGCGGATAATATCCTATATGTTTTTGAAGAGGGTTACGCCGAATATGAAGCCTGGCATCGCGCCTACCGCGAGGGGACGGCGGAGACGCGGGGACGTGAGAACGCCGCGCGTGCCCGCCGTGAGGCCGAACGCCGCGCGCAGCGCGAACAACAGCGCGCCCTGGCCCGCCAGCAAGAACAACTGGCGGCTTTGGAAGCGGAGATCCACGAATTGGAGGCGCGGATGCAGACGTTGACTGCCGCGCTAGAGACGGCAGGGCGCGCGCAGGATATTGCGCGTGTGACTAAATTGGGGGCAGAATACCGGCAAATTGAAACCCGGCTAGATGCTTTGCTCGAAGCGTGGGCTGAGGCGGCGGAGACGCCGGTTGTGTAAGGTGACTGTGAACCCGGCTACGGATTCCTATCTTATCGGCTTGACCGGCAATATCGCAACCGGGAAATCTACTGTAGCGCAGATGCTTGTGGCATTGGGGGCGGAATTGCTGGATGCCGATCTCGTCACTCACGAAGTCCTTGCGCCTGGGGGCGCGGCGTACACGGAGGTGGTCGCCGCGTTTGGGCCTGATATTCTGACGCCGGAGGGCATAATCCAGCGGCAGGAACTGGGGCGCATTGTGTTTAGTGATCCGGAGGCTTTGGCGCGATTGGAGGCCATTATTCACCCGATAGTGACGGCGATAATAGATCAACGGATTGCGGCGAGCCAGACTCCCGTTACCGTGATCGAGGCGATCAAACTCCTGGAAAGTGGAATGGCGGATAAATATGATGCAATCTGGGTTACCATTTGTTCAGAAGCGACGCAGGTGGCGCGATTGACGTCCACACGCGGTCTCAGTTATATTGACGCGCTCCAACGTATCCACGCGCAGCCCCCACAGGCGGATAAAATTGCGCGCGCGGATGTGGTCATTGATACAGATGGAACGCTGGCGGATACGCGGGCGCAGGTTGTGACAGCATGGCAATCGTTAGTGGAGGGAAAATGACGCAGTCGGATTTCGAACGTGTATACAAGGCCGTGCGCCTGATCCCACCGGGCAAAGTAGCCTCGTATGGGCAGGTGGCGCGTTGGCTCGGTTGGCCGCGTGGCGCGCGCACAGTGGGATGGGCGCTGCGCGCACTGCGGGACAGTGATGTCATAGATGTACCGTGGTATCGTGTGATAAATGCACAGGGGCGCATCAGCCTGGTGGGCGACGAAGGCCCACGTATACAACAGAAATTGCTTGAGGCGGAAGGGGTGGTTTTTGATGATACCGGACGCATTGATTTGAAAATCTATGGCTGGTCGGGTCCTGTTGTTCCCTGGTGGGAGGAAATATAATATGGCAAAGATACGCAAGATTCAGGTGGCCAACGGGGTGTACTGGGTAGAAATACCCGAAGCACACCTCTATATCCAGTGTGGGTGTCCTGCCGATAGTGTAAAACATCTAAAACAACGCGGGTTGATCGTTACGCGTGAAGAAAGCAATGTTCTCTTTGAGACGGGACCTAATGCTATTTTGCTTTCCGACTTATTGATACAAAATGGCAGCTTTGCCAACCTATCTGAATTTCCTGTGCTACAAATGTTGTATAAACAAGGGATGATTATTCCTAACCATCCCAACAATACCGGGGCAAAACCTTTACTTCTCGGTTCTAAAGATCAAGTGCAAGCACAGATGCAGTATATCTTTCGTGGAAATTACGGCCTTATCTCCCAAACTGAACTTCTCAGTACCGGCATCTCCCAGGCAGTGGCTCATGAAATGATGGTACTCAAGCTCAAATTTGCCTTCGGAAGAATCCAGCAAACGGAGGAATTGTTAGAAACGCGGATGATTGAGAGCGATGCCGTGGAAATTAAGAACGGGGTTTTTATCCGCCGGTTGCGTTTAAACGTGTTTGAATTTCGCTATCAGGACGAAACGGTTACGGTTGATCTGAATCTATCCCCGTATACAATCTACAATATACCCTACCGGCTGGACTTTCACAATATCAAGCGGGAGTACTTCGCGGTTATCCACTCCGGGCAGGGCAATGGTTGGGATAGTCACCGCCCATGTGTATCCAGCATTGTGATGTTTCAGGGGAAAATTTACCTAGTTGACGCGGGGCCGAACTTTCTGCACTCCTTGAGAGCATTGGGGATCAGTGTCAATGAGATTGAGGGGCTTTTCCAAACCCACGCCCATGACGATCACTTTGCCGATCTGCCCGCCCTGATGCGCGCGGATCATCGGATCAGGTATTTTGCTACCCCACTGGTTCGCGCATCCGTTACAAAAAAGCTCTCCGCACTGGTCAGTATAGAAGAGGAAGACTTTGCCAACTATTTTGAAGTCCACGATCTAGAGTTCGATATATGGAATAATATTGATGGGCTGGAAGTGATGCCGCTGCTCTCTCCACATCCTGTAGAGACGAATATCTTTGTCTTTCGTACCTTGTGGGGTGATAGGTACCATACCTATGCACATTTTTCGGATATTGTTTCTTTTCCAATCCTGCAAGATATGGTGGCTTCTTCTCCCGATGCCGGGATTTCCCAGACATTCTACGACAAAGTCAGGGCAAATTATACGATACCGGCGGATTTGAAGAAAATAGATGCCGGTGGGGAATTTATTCACGGTAATGCCGAGGACTTTCGCAACGATCCTTCAACGAAGATTATCCTGGCACACACAGATTCAGAGTTGACGGACGCACAGAAGGAAATTGGGTCAGGTGCGCCCTTTGGCACGGTGGATGTTTTGATCCCTACGTATCAGGAATATGTCTGGCATTATGCTCATAACTTTTTACAGGCCTATTTCCCTTCGGTGCCTTTGCACGAACTGAGGATTTTATTAAACAACCCGGTGGTTACCTTCAATCCGGAGACCATTATCCTTCGTGGGGGAATGTTACATACAGACCTTTATCTGCTTCTCACAGGAAATGTCGAACTGATTCAATCTGAGGCTGGGGTTCACAATCTCCTTTCTGCCGGAGCATTGGTGGGGGAAATCTCTGGACTGACCGGTTCTCCCTCTATGGCTACGTATCGCGCCGTCAACTTTGTCCAGGCTCTGCGCCTCCCGTGCAAACTATACCTGGAATTTGTTAAACGCAATGGATTGTTTATCAATATTCACACACTACAGGATAAACGTGAATTTTTGCAAAAGACATGGTTGTTTGGTGAAGCGATTTCTTATCCTATCCAGAATAAACTGGCGCAAGCAATGCACGTGCATTATTGTCCGGTGGGGGAAACACTTTCTGCCGGTACCACTCCTGGTATTTACATCTTGACAAGCGGCAAGATGCAACGTTATATCGGCAAAGATGTATTTGAAACATTGGATGTAGGGGACTTTTTCGGCGAGGATGGCGTGTTGTTCGGTATTCCCAGTCTATTTCAAGCGCGTGCTCTCGAACCTACCGAAATGTATCAAATTCCCGGCGATATGCTGCTTGATATCCCCATCGTGCGATGGAAGTTGTTTGAAACCTTTGAGAAACGTATTGGGTTAATCCTGGACTCAACACTGCTCAATATTCCTGTTTTTTATTGGCGCAAGGAATACAGTGTGAATATTCAGGAGATGGATCGGCATCACCGGCAGATCTTTGAACGCGCAAATCGCGTTTACGCCGCGCTCAATGTGGCCCTCACAGCAGCGCGTAGAGCAGGGGGGGAACATGAGATTTTGGAAGAAGCAGTGGATTTTCTGGCGCGTTATGCCGAATATCACTGTACCGAGGAAGAAGCGCTTATGAAGCTATATAGGTATCCTGATTATGAGATCCATCGAAAAAAACACGAACGATTACATCAACAAATCCTAGAATTTCAGGAACAATTTAAACAGGGTGAAGTCCAGGAAGGATTGGATTTTTTGGAATTCTTTAAAAACTGGTTTATCAATCATATCCTGACCGAGGACAGAAAATACGCGCGCTATTTGAATAATAAGGGTGTATTTTAGAGAGTGTTCAAGTTACCTTTGCCACCACTTTATGCCCTACCAAGCGTAAAAGTGTCAAGGTAAAAAGTAAGGCTTCTGAACCTTGCCATAAGGAGCTAGTTAAATCTTTGTAACCTGTGACCTGGAGGCCTCAACGCAAGCCATAAAAGCACAACATCACGCTACCATACTTGCGTTGATCGAATAATTCAAGATTCTGTAAATTTAGCGTTTCGTATTCTGTAGGATGAATTTGCGCGATAACCCAACCGTCCTCTGCTAACCAGCCGGGTTGTGTATCCAGGACCCAGAGGGTTTTACTCCACAGATTGCGATACTGCGGTGGCGCAACGTAGATATAATCAAAGGGCCTAGATGGGGTAGTTAAGTAGCGAAAAACGTCCTGACGTATAACCTGTGTACCCTCAGTAAGGTTGGTATCGCTCAGGTTTTGATAAATAGTACGCAAGGCAGCCTGGCTCTGTTCGACAAAGACTGCTGTTGTTGCTCCCCGGCTGAGAGCCTCGATGCCCACCTGTCCTGTGCCCGCGAAGAGATCCAGGAAGTTCGCATTAAGTATGTCCTTATCCAGAATACTAAATAACCCAGACTTGGCCCGATCGGTAATAGGTCGGGTTCCAGGTCCAGGAACCGAACGTAATTTGCGCCCTTTAGCTTTACCCGCAATTACACGCATATAAACCTCTTTTAGCGCGAGTATTATATAACATCGGCCGGTTCCGGGCCGTCATCGTGACCGGTCTCTTGTTCGTCTTCAGATGTCATAGCTTCCTCTTCAGAGGACTGATGTGTCTCTTCAAGTAAAACGCCATCATCTGAGTTGGTTTTCTGCCAGGGTATGCGTGGATTAGCAATAAAACCCAGCAATACTCCCCATCCTAACCCCCAAAGCCCCAGGGCAAGCAACCCCACTAATTGTGCCTGGAGTTGTCCAAACCCACCTCTGGCAAGGAGTCCGGTCACTCCTCCATATACAGTATCCATTCTATTCCATCCTTGGCCCCATGTGCCATCCGCAAAGACAGCGATACTCAATGTCCCTATCAGGCCGCCGGTTACCCCTAACGCAACCGTAGTGGCTGAATCCTGGAGGCGCAATCGGGCTTCGATGGTATACGATATGAAAGGGAAAAGCAGTCCGGTCAACGCCCCAATAATGAGGGCAGCCCAGGGAGGGAAAAAGGGGGCGCCGGCCAAAACCACACTCCACCCGGCAGCTAATCCACGTGCGGACAATAGAGGATCAATCTCGCCGGTAACCAACCAGGCGTACAGTTGTGAGGTCAAAACGGCCCCTGCCATCCCAAGTAATACACTGACAGAAGCACGATTCCAATCCCATGTTGCAGCAGCAGTGTGGAAGGGATCGGAAAGCGCCCATCCAGACCATCCGATACCCATCAACAAGACGCCCAGGTTTGCCAGGAGTGGAAAATAGGCAGGAGGAGGAGGTAAGGGTTCTTCAACTTCACGACGCGGTTGGAGCAATAAGATTCCTAGCGTTATCATACCGGGCAGCCAGAGAACTAGTGCTCCGCCGCCGAAATCTACAAATCCTAACCCCAGGCGTAAAGTTTCTCCTAGATGGCTGAGCCAACCACTGCCCCACGCCCAGCACGCCGCGAGCGGGACGATAATCGCACCGGTCAGTGTGCCGGCAACTACTACCACCCAACGCCGCAAATCCGCCAAAGCTAACACAACCCATAACACTGCTGATGCAATCAATGGGACATAGGCCAGGAAAAGCGCCAATACAGTGGGTGTCACTTCTTGCCCCGCGAGAAAAAATCCCGCCAGACCCATCCAACCCCAGCCGGCGCCTGCCGGTGCGAGGAGACGGTCCAGGCCATACAATGCCGGATCGTCGGGGTTTACGGCGTGCGCGCCTCCTAAATGAAAGGCAAATCCCACAGCCCAATACCCTACAATCGCTAATGCCAACGCCAACGCTGCTAACGGTGTAATCTGACGGGCCTTATGGGGTGGCAATCCACCCCAAGCTAATAATAGTGTGCCCACCAGGAGTAAATATCCCCACAACCAATTTAATGGCATAAAATTTTTCTCCCTAATATAGTAGCAATCTCTATCTTACCAGAGTCCGCAAAAACTGCCAACAAATTTAATGATTAGGATAGCTCAAATGCGATGGCCTTACCCGATGGTCAGGGCTATCGCACTTGGATCTTCCAGAAAGCTGTGAGTCCCTTACACCGGCTAAATACGTGGGATGGACGCCGGTTTGCTGCATGATCAAGCCATTCTAAGCTTCCTGGAAGGT